>MUKB01000032.1 GCA_002049785.1 Caldifarciminota bacterium 4484_100 | reverse complement strand
ATGTTGATATTTCTGTAGATACATTAAACAGGGTGATATTACTTCTATTACACTAAACGCATCGTATTTTAGAACCCTTTGCAGAGAGAAGAGGAAACGTCGGCCATTGAGCGCAGACCAGCGGGCGATGTATCGTGCACCACTTATCTGAGCAAGGCGGGGAATGTTAAATAGCAATTCATAATTTTTCAAGGTCGGTTCGTTTCCTGATATTATTGTTTTTTCTGCCGGTTTGATAAAGCGATGAATAAAATTGTTAAAATAGATTACAGTGATTCCTGCACCACATTTACCAAGTTTCAGAAAATCATCCAATCCATAGGCGATGAAATCTGCATCATTTAGAAAAAGCACAACTTTTTTTTCGTTATTTTTTATTTTAAATTCAGCTGCATATTTAACCGGACTGCAGTCATTTACCTGCCTGACATTACAGTGTACATAATTAGCCAATTTATTCAGACATCCTGAACCCAGAAATAGAATGAGTTTTTCAGCGTCGATTTTAACCTTCAAAATTGCGCGGAGGAAGTTCAGGATTACAATTCCAATACCACAACCCGGACACCATAAGAATGGTTCACCCTGTTTTGAAATTAGCTCCTCGATAGTTTTATTCATATATAGTAGAATTGATTTTGAATTTGATGGGTCTTTGATTGTTTTTTCCTGACTATATCGCTTCCGCTCAGCACGTGAGGGATAGTTCCTGGATCAGGAAATAGAAATAACACTATACTATAATAGCTAAATTATGTAAATTGTCAAGTCCGATTTTTTAAAAATTGTGATGTGCATATAATTTTAGTTCTCTTTGTCCAATTTTATAGAGCAGAATTTCTTTATATTAATTTGCTCTTTAAATGTGGATTTTGAGAAATTTCTTATTGATTGATTTCCATTTACTCCACAGATATCTGTATGATTCAGCCGCAGAGAACAATTGAATGTCAGGAAAAATGTTATTTTTCTGAAAAACTCTCTAAATCTAAAGGATTTCTCTGATTTTGAGAGATTTTGTTCTAATATGTTCAGGAATTCGTATTATTTCTGAAGATTTTTTAACGCTCTAAACCAATAATAATTTCTACTGACATTTGCAAAATTCTGTTGACTTTCAGTAAAATTTATGTATAATAAACATTATGAAGGAGCAATTATGATTTTTGAAAGAAAACCACTTGATATTGATAAGATAAAAGTTACCTCTGGTGAAGTTCATATTATAAAAGATAGGTGCAAAGGCTGCGGTTTCTGCATCGAATACTGCCCCCGTGATGTCCTAGAGCTATCCGAGGAATTCAATATAAAGGGCTATCATCCTCCGAGGGTAAAGAATCCTGACAACTGTGTTGAATGCCATCTCTGCGAAATGCTCTGTCCGGAATTTGCCATCTATGTTACCAAGAAAGAGGATGCAAAGGTATCGGCGCGCTGATTATTGACAATTATAATTTTTTGGATATAATGAAGCTTCTAAATTCAGATAAAAGACAATGGTGATTGTTGACATCAGGGAAAACTGGTTTTTGCCTGGAGAAAAATAATGAAATGGACACGAGAACAATTCTTTGATATCTTAGATAATTAGGAGAAAACCATGAAAATTGGGGTTTATGTCTGCCATTGCGGAGGAAATATCTCAGAGGTTGTGGATATTAAAAAGGTGATGGAATTCGCTGAACAACAGGGTGATGTGGCATTGGTTAAAGATCATGCCCATATGTGTTCTGATGTAGCCCGTAAGATGCTGGTTGATGATATAAAAGAATATGGACTGGATAAAGTGGTAATAGCTGCTTGCTCTCCGCAATTTCATGGAAGAACCTTTATGGGAACAGTTGAGAAGGCAGGGTTATCTCCATATGTGATGGAGATGGCAAATATCCGTGAGCAGTGTTCCTGGCCTCATTACTATCAACCAGAACTTGCAACGAAAAAGGCTAAGGATATTGTTAAAATGGCAATCGTCAAAGCAAGACTGGATGAGCCGTTAGAAAAGAAGACATCGCCGATTGGTAAAAGGGTTCTGGTTATTGGAGCAGGTATTGCTGGCATCCAGGCTGCTTTAGACCTTGGCGATGCGGGGTTTAAGGTCTATCTGGTTGAAAAGGAACCCTCAATCGGTGGTAAAATGGCAAAACTCTCGCGAACCTTCCCAACTGAGGATTGTGCTGCCTGTATTCTTTCTCCAAAGATGGCGGATGTTCCTGCTAATCCAAATATTGAACTTCTTACAAATACCGAGATTGAAAGTATCAGCGGATTTCTGGGGAATTATGATGTTGTGGCGGTAAGAAAACCGAGGTATGTGGATATCACAAAATGCACTGCCTGTGATAAGTGTGCAGAGGCTTGTCCAGTGGTAGTTCCCAATGAATTCGATGAGGGGCTCAGTTCCCGAAAGGCGATATACCTGCCCAATCCAATTGCAGTTCCTCACGCTTATGTGCTTGATGATAAATCGTGCCTTGGGTTATTTCCACTTGCCTGCAGCAAATGTTATGATGTCTGTGACGCTGGTGCAATAAATTACGATGAAAAACCTGAACGAATCAATTTTACTGTCGATACAATTATTGTCGCAACAGGATATGAAATCTTTGACCCTCGAAAAAAGAAAGTCTATGAATTTGCTAAGAGTAAAAATGTATTAACTGCGCTGGACCTGGAACGGCTTATATCCCTTGAAGCTGAAGGAACAGTATTGAGGCCAATTGGCAGGCGGATTGCATTTATTCAGTGCGTTGGTTCCCGTGATGAATTGGTTGGAAATGAATATTGTTCTCGAATCTGCTGTATGTATGCGACAAAATTATCTCAACTTCTGAAACGCGCTGATCCGAAAAGGGATGTCTATGTCTTTTATGTAGATTTACGTGCCTTTGGCAAGGGTTTTGAGGAATATTATAAAAGAGCCCAACGCACAGGGGTTAAATTTATTCGGGGAAGAGTCGCAGAACTGCACGAGGATAGTCACACGCATAAGGTGAGATTAAAAGTTGAAGATACCTTAACCAGGGAAATTATTGAATCAGAATTTGACCTGGTTATTCTTTCGGTTGGATTGCGACCAAGTGAAGGAACGACGAAGATTGCTGATACCTTGAGATTGATAAAAAGCCCTGGAGGATGGCTACAGGAAGCTCATCCAAAGTTTCGACCGGTTGATACACTTGCTGATGGTGTATTTATCTGTGGTTGTGCCCAAGGCCCCAAGGATATTCCAGATACAGTTGCCCAGGCAAGCGCAGCTGCTGCCCGAGCCATTCGATTGATGAACAAAGGTGAGTATGAAGTTGATCCTATTACCGCATTTGTTGATGAGAAGCTGTGTAGTGGTTGTGGTATTTGTGCTGGAGTATGTCCTTATGAGGCAATTACAATTGAATTAAAGGATGGAAAACGGATATCACGGGTAAATGAGGTTGTATGTCAGGGGTGTGGTGCCTGTGTTGCTTCCTGTCCTTCTGGCGCCCAACAACAACGCTGGTTTATGACCTCACAACTCCACGCGATGCTCAGCGCAGCATTAGGTGAGGAGGTATAATGAAAGATAATAATAAACCAAAAATAATCGCCTTCTGTTGCAACTGGTGTTCTTATGCTGGAGCCGATGCGGCAGGTACATCCAGACTCCAGATGAAACCTCATTTTAGAATTATTCGGAGTATGTGCTCAAGTCGAATTGATCTGGAATTGATTCTAGAAGCATTTAGTCGTGGAGCCTGGGGTATTCTGGTTACTGGTTGCCATCCTGGAGATTGCCATTATGTGGATGGTAATTATAAGACATTAAGAAGAATAACTCTACTTAAAAGTTTATTGGATAATCTTGGTATTGAACCTCAGCGTGTGAGACTGGAATGGATTTCTGCAAATGAAGGTGGTAAGTTTCAAAAAGTTGTCAACGAGTTTATTGATGAAATTGAAAGACTCGGACCGATCAAGGAGGAGGTTAAAACATAATGAAGAAGTTGATAATTACTTCAGAGAATGTAAAATTCTTGCAAAAGATTAATGAGTTAGCTGATCAGGATATCACTCTGTGTGAACAATGTGGGACCTGTTCTGCGTCCTGTCCTATGGTTGCTGAGATGGATATCACACCTTCCCAGTTAATGAGAATGGTTCAACTGGGTCTGAAAGAGGTGATGGAAACAAAAGCGATGTGGGTCTGTGCTTCTTGCTATACCTGCACCGTTCGATGCCCCCGAGGTCTTGATGTTGCCAAAGTCGCTGAGGCTTTAAGACAGGTATACCTAAGAAAAGCGCTTGATTATATTGAGATAAAGAAGATTCCTAAATATGAGTTTGTTTCCCTTCCTCAGATTGCAATTGTCAGTGCATGCCGTAAGTTTACAGGTTAGAGGTGTAAATTGAGAATAGCATATTATCCTGGTTGCACATTAAAAACAACAGCAAAAAATTTTGAAACCTCAGCAATTGCAATCGCCCAGCAACTGGGTGTTGAGTTTGTGGAATTGCCGAGGTGGACATGTTGTGGAACCGTATTTTCTCTGACTTCTGATGACCTTATTCATCATGTTGCACCAATAAGAAATCTAATCCGCGTTCAGGAAATGGTAAAAAGAAAACAAGTCGACGATGAAAAAAGGATCCTTACTCTTTGTTCAATGTGCTTTAATACATTGAAAAGAAGTAACCTGCGGGTTAAAGAGAACATTGAAGATTTGAAAAAGATAAATAATCTGATGTATCTTGAGGAAGACTATTGCGCCGAAATTGAGGTTATCCACCTCTTGCAATTATTGAAAGAAATCGGTTTTGATAAGATCAAAGCAAAGGTGAAGAATCCTTTAAATAACCTAAAGGTTGCTCCATATTATGGATGTATGATATTAAGACCCCTGGAGGTAGGTATTGATGACCCAGAGGACCCGACGATTCAAAGGGATTTACTTGAAGCGCTTGGTGCTGAGGTAATTGACAACCCTTATAAAAAGGTATGTTGTGGAAGTTATCAAACTGTCAATAATAAAGAAAAGGTGGCCGAACTAGCCTTTGATATTCTAACTCATGCTCAACGAGAAGGCGCCGAGGCGATAACGACCTGCTGTCCTCTGTGTTCTTTCAACCTCGATTTCCGACAAAAAGAGGTTCTTAAGAAACATCCTGATTTTAAACAGATTCCTGTATTTTATATCACCCAACTGATTGCTGTTGCGTTCGGCCTTGACAATAAAACTCTTGGTTTTGACCAGAATTATGTGGATCCCAAACTACTGCTTAAGAATAAAGGACTTATAAAGTAAGGAGAAAAGCATTATGGAAGAGAAAAACAATATTATGGAAAGAATCGCCGAGGCAAATCGTCCTGTGACTACCGGGGTTGATGAAAAGGATATCAAAGATTGGGTTACAATCTATATAATGGGGAAAGGTTATAGGGTTCCTGCAGATTTAACGATCTTGACAGCAATTGAGTATGCGGGTTATCGATTACTACGAAGTGTTGGATGTAGACAGGGCCATTGTGGTGCCTGCGCTACAGTCTTTCGACGCGCTGGTGAATATAAACTACAGGCCGACTTAGCGTGCCAGACAAGGGTTGAAGATGGAATGTACCTGGTTCAAATTCCTTTCTCACCCGCAGAAAAGGCAATCTATGATATTTCCAAAGAACCTTATGATGCCTCGGTGTTTATGAAATACTATCCTGAAGTTGCAAGGTGTGTATCCTGTAATACCTGTACAAAATCCTGCCCCCAAGATTTAGAGGTAATGGATTATGTGCAGGCCGCAATCCGGGGAGATTTTGAACTGGTTGCAGATAATTCATTCGATTGTATCCAGTGTGGCCTTTGTGCAATAAGATGCCCAGCCGAAATCGTTCAGTACCATGTTGCCCAGCTTGGAAGAAGGATGTATGGACGGTATGGTCTCAGTATGCCCGAACATCTGAAGAAACGGGTTGAAGAGATTGAACAGGGAAAATTCAAAGAGGCAATGGATAATATTACAAGTAAATCAAGGGAAGAGCTGGAAAAGATGTACGCAGAACGCCAGCGGGAACCAGATTAAAGAAAGGAGTAAATATGGCCGAGATAAAATTAATCGATGGATATCCCGAATATATGAGAAGACTTATTGAGAAGGTCGAGAAGACGAGACCAAAAAGGGTCGATTATACTCCACCTCCGATGTCCAAACAGGAACAAGAAGAGGTTCTAAAGCTCCATCCTGATTATGCCCCGGGTGGGAAAAGGGCAATTGCAGTTGGTCCCAATAAAGGTGATGTTGGTCCAAATGAAGTTGTTGATCTGCTCGAAGCCTATCCTTTGATCGAACCGGATGAGATTGACCTCTCGCGGGTTGATTATGATACTGATATTTTGATAATTGGCGGTGGTCTTGCTGGAACATCAGCTGCGCTCTGGGCTAACAACCAGGGTATAGCTGCAGATAGAATTCTTCTGGTTAATAAACTCAGACATGGTGATGCAAACTCCATTATGGCTGAGGGCGGAACCCAGGCTGCAGACCGTGAGATTGATTCGGTACAGCGCCATTACCTCGATACAATTGGTGGTGGGCATTTTGCTAACAAGCCCGAGGTCGTGCGTGCCCTGGTTGAGGATGCTCCATTTATAATCAAATGGCTAATCGAAATGGGAGCAATTTTTGACCGTGAGGCGAATGGTGAACTGGTGGAAAAGTGGGGTGGTGGAACATCGATCAAACGTATGCATTCCTGCCGAGATTATACCGGTCTGGAAGAATTGAGAGTAATCCGGGATGAATTTCGCAATCGTCAGATTCCATGTTTAGAACAGTTTCCTGCTATTGAACTGTTTACTGAAGGCAACAGGGTAACCGGTGCAATTCTATGGAACCTGGAGACTGGAGAATATAAGATTGTTCGTGCAAAGGCAACAATTCTTGCAACTGGAGGGTTTGGCCGGCTTCATATCCGTGGATTTCCTACAACCAATCACTACGGTGCAACATTTGACGGCCCGGTCATTGCCTATCGAGCAGGTGCAAAACTGAGGGATACCGATACGGTCCAATACCATCCTACCGGTGCTGCTTATCCAATTCAGATTGTGGGTTATTTGCTTACAGAAAAACTGCGCAGTAGTGGTGCTCAACCAGTAAATGTTGATGGTGAGGCATTTGTCTTTCCACTTGAACCCAGGGATGTTGAAGCAGCATCGTTTATCAGGGAGTGTTATGTTCGAAATAAAGGGATAACCACACCGACCGGGTTGAGAGGAATCTGGCTTGACACCCCACTCATTGATATCAAAAATGGTAAGGGGTATATTGCTAAAGCATTTCCTGCTATGAACCGGTTGTTTAAGCGGCATGGGATTGATATGGCCAAAGACCCAGTGCTGGTTTTCCCGACACTTCACTACCAGAACGGTGGAGTGGAGACTGACCCCTGGGGTCGAACCAATGTTGAAGGTTTATGGGTGGCAGGTGAGGTTTCTGGCGGAGTCCATGGTAAGAATCGATTGATGGGTAATTCTACACTTGATTGTCTTGTCTTTGGCCGGAGGTCAGGAATAAATGCCGCTGAGTATGTGAAAACACATACCACAGCCGGGAATATTACATTGGAACATGTGAAAAAATATATCGATATGTTAAAACAGGCAGGAATAAAACCAGAAAGACGTGCGCCGATTCTTTTACCAGATTATCGAGGTCGTGCTGCATTGGCACGAATGATTGATATATTTTAAGCAAACAATGAAACCACCACAAGAAACAATAAGAACTGGAACCCATCGTTTGAAGGGAAATCAGGCCTGTGTTGAAGGTGCAATTTCTGCTGGATGCAGATTTCTGGGGATGTATCCGATTGAACCTGCGATTGAGATAGGTAACTATTTTTTGGAGCGAGCAAAAACTTCAGACGCGGTATATGTCCAGATGGAGGATGAGATATCGGCATTGGCAGCAGTACTTGGTGCTTCCTGGACAGGTCGCAGGTCAATGACCGTTACTTCTGGTCCAGGTTTTTCATTGATGATGGAACATCTGGGACTCGGCGTAATGCTGGAAACACCCTGTGTTATTGTGGATGTCCAGCGTGTAGGACCAGGTCATGGTTTACCAACAAAACCTGCTCAGGGGGACCTTTTTCAGGCAAGATGGGGGTCCCATGGAGATTATGAAATAATTACCCTTGCTCCTTCTACAGTTCAGGAAATCTTTGACTTTATGATAAAGGCTTTCAATTTCTCCGAACATTACCGGGTTCCTGTGGTTGTTCTACTGGACAGCTATCTTGTTAATCTTGAGTCCGAGGTTACAATTCCCAGAGCTGAAGATATTGAACTTGAACCGAGACGATATTACAAAGGTCCACAGGAAGAATATTTGCCGTTTAAAAGGGATAAAGACCTTGTGCCGTGGATTGTTGATATTGGTGCTGGATATAAATTCCATGTTACCGGGTTAACCCATGATGAGCGTGGTTATCCAATAATGAATGAGGAGTGTCAGGAGTTTAATGTTCATTCACTGGTCAGAAAGATCAGGAATTACACCCAAAAAATTGTGCAATTTAAAACGCTGGCAACTGAGGATGCCGAGGTCGTTATTGTTGCTTACGGTACAAGTTTTCTGGCTGCTCAAGAAGCCCAGAAAAGAGCAAGGGATGCTGGTATAAAAGCGGGATTGTTTAAACTTGATACAGTCTGGCCTTTCCCAGAAACTCAGATTCGAGAACTTTCAAAAAAGACAAAGGCATTTGTTGTTGTAGAAATGAATTATGGCCAGTTTGTTTATGAAATGGAGAGATGCTGTCAGGGGAATGCGAACATAGCATTTGTTGCTCATGGTGAGAAGGGAGTTGAAAATTCAGATGATATATTAAATGCAGTTATTCAGATATCCCGTGAGAATAGTGTTAAAGAAGGAATCATTGAATATGCTACAAAATTATAAGAAGGTATTATTATGGAAACATTAACAATGAAAACTACTCATCATCCGATGGAGAATCTTCTCCGGACAGACCGTTTACCCCATATCTGGTGTCCGGGATGTGGTATTGGTATTGCTGTTACCGCTCTGGCTGCAGCGCTTGAAAAAGCCAGGATAGATTTAAATAAAGTCTGCATCGTCTCAGGTATTGGATGTACTGGAAGGGTGGCAGGTTATGTAAAACTCGATTCATTCCATACAACCCATGGGCGGGCCATTCCATTCGCAACCGGTATTAAACTGGCAAATCCCGATTTAAAGGTAATTGTTTTCTCTGGTGATGGGGACCTGATTGCTATTGGAGGTAACCATTTTATCCATGCGGCGCGAAGAAACATTGATATGATTGTGATATGCGTGAACAATTTTATTTATGCGATGACCGGAGGCCAGGTGGCGCCGACTACTCCACTCTCTGCCTATGCTACTACATCTCC
>MUKB01000031.1 GCA_002049785.1 Caldifarciminota bacterium 4484_100 | reverse complement strand
ACATCAACAGTATCATATAAAAGGCCGAGGGAACAGTCATAAAAGCTATACCAGTCATCATCGACATAGGCAAGTGCCTTTTGGGGAATATTATAACCGCCGGTGCGATAGCGATGGAGTTTTGAAAGGTAGTTATTGACCAGGTAGACCTCATTGCCCCAGGTCATAGAAGAAGCATAGATTCTTCCGGTCCATATCTCAGGCGCCTTATTTCCTGAATGGCCGTCAAATAGTCCATTTCCATCAGAATCAGTCCAGGTTCCATCAAGGTCCATCAGGTATAAATCGATTGGGAACTCTTCACGGCCGTCAGCGCTCGTCATCTCATACCAGGCGAACGGAACCTCACCGATGAAGACCGCACCAACAAGCCCGCTATCCAGGAGGGTGGAAAGATGGAGCCTTAGAGAATCAGCAGCCCACCCTCTGATTGTATCAACCTGCACTGTATACCCTTCTGATTCAAGGTCAGAGAGATATATATTCAGTGAATCTTGAATTCCAGGGTAGAGCGGGGCAAAGACCACAACATCGACTAAACCCTGTCTGGTTTGATTCGATTGACTGTGATAGGCCCGTTCTATGGAAAACGGCTCTTTGCGGGTCTGCCTCAGCCATTCCTTGTATGTTGTCATTGGACGGTTATAGTGGTCAATATAGTGGAGTCTCTTAACCTGAGCGATTAAGAGAAGCGGAAAAAAGAGTATTAAAATTTTCTTCATAATGGCTCCTATTTTAAGAGAACTGCTTTTTTAATTTTTTTATAATTTCCAGCCTCCAAATTTATAAAGTATATTCCTGCTGGCAGACTTTTGCCAGAATTGTCAACGCCATCCCAGATAAGTCGATTTTTCTGAGGGGAGGTAAAATCTCTTATCAGGCGGCCGGTTGCATCGTAAACCTTTATATGAGCATTTTTGGGATTAATACCTGTATAAGAGATAATGATTTTGTTTCGGGATGGGTTGGGATTGATCTGGAGATCAAAGGGATGGGATATATTTCTTCCTTGACTGTCTTCATTAATACCGACGCCGATGCCGAAGAAATGCATTATTGAATCTAAAAGAGCGGTCCGGGTTGATGGTTCAATACTATCATTCAACAGCCCCAGTTCAAACGATACTCCGACGGTTCGATAGGTGTCAGTACTATTTGCCACACCGCAGTCATAATTGTCGTTTCCATCTCGAAAGATCAGAAATGCCCCAGAGCCGGTAGGACTGATGTGGTCCATCCAGTTGTTTTCACCACTATATGTAAAGTTCATATCCTGCGTGAAAGTACCTGAGATACCGACGACCGGACCCATATTTGATGAGCCATCACTGGTGGGATTGATACCAAAAAGGGAACAGAAGTCGTAGCCTCCCTGATGCTGGGGGTCGTAAAACCAGACATCTCCTCCTTCGATATAGAGCTTCCCTTCTTGATTCAAAAACTGAACAAGGGCTGAGGCTTCAGGACTGTTGCTGGCGATAATATACTTGTTCGGATAGACCCCGACGCAGACAAAGATGACTCGATATCTTTCTAAATTTGTCGGAAGGTTAATACTGTAATCGCCATAATATCCAAGGCTGTTTAGCAGGGCGTAGATATTTTCACCAGAAGCGGGTGTGGGGTCAGGATTCCAGATAAGGTAATCAAACCTGCCCACCGGAATGGTGAAGGTGTCTGTATGTTCACAGTAATTCGAAGAAACGATCAGCTGGAAGTCAAGAATGGTTCCTGGAGTTGTCTGTGAATCGACGGCGATAATAAACGGATTCAAACTATTGTTGGCAAAACTATCCGGTCCGATGTACCCGAAATCTGCGGTTGAATCAATCAGATATACACCCGGGGATAACGGCTGGAGCAGGGCGATTGTGCTATCAGCGCCTGCACTACCAGAATTTTTCAGGGTGACCGTGACATTTACAGTTTCTGCCGGTTCAACGATGTCATTGCCATTGCCTCCGGTGATTTCATAAGATACAAAGGAAAGTTCTGGTGCAGATACTTTATACTGGAAGTTTGAGGTCCAGACAGAATCGTTCGCGTCAGAACAGGCCAGCTGGAAATAGAGCATATGCTGGTCCGGGCAGGAATAGGCTACAGAAAATCTATAACCATCAATGCCGGTATATGCCGAATCATTGCCCGGGATGTCATCAAATGTTTTCAGAGAATCGGTTATGGAGATATAAGGGTCTGAAATTCTCAATAGACCTTTTACATTGACTGCTGGTGTATCACTCAGATTCTGGACCCATAGGGGTAGATTAATCTCTTCGGTCGGGTTTATATTGTGGTCGCCGTTTCCTGTGATTGTGTCTTCGATGGTCGATTTGAGATAGATAACATAGGGGCTATTTGAGAAGTATACACGCATAAAACCCTCATAGGGCTGGAGATTTGTGCCGGTTACAGTAACAAATATAGTATCATTAATAACCGTTGGATTTATGGAGAATGTAACATAGCCGGTCGTGTCGGTACTGTCAAGAACATAGACCGTGGTGTCGATATTCCCGGCGATGCAGACCCGGGCATTGTTGATGGGATCAGCGGTTTGGGCGTTGAAGACCCCGACATCAAACTGGTCATAACCAAAGTGAATAGATTGCGGATGAGTAACAATCACTGAACAGGGGTATGCAGTCCAGAGGTTGAGTTCTGGGTCACCCAGACAGGTGAAGTTATTATATTCTCTTACTTCACCATATTGCTGATATACCCTATAACGGCCCGCTTCACCGACTTCACCAAATGTCAGTTTCTTGTCAATAAAGAGTGCATCAAAAAAACCGCAGGCAACCGCACTGCGCAAATGGGCAACATTGTTGGCATTTCTTGTTCCACCATAAAATCCCACTGCACCTTTGAGATGCTGGACATCACCGGTTCTTAAGAAATTTTCTCCAAGAACCGGAATACTGTTATGGGATATAGTTTGACAGGTTGCTGATATAATGATCGGAAGTTTCTCACCGTTGGAGGTGAGGTTGGGATCGACATCAAACGGGTCATACCAATGGGTGTTTGCATTTCCACGATACAGGACAAAGGTTCTTCCTTCATTTATAGCATTTATGACCGAATAGGCGGTATTGTTATAAATATTACTGAAGGTATCGACATGCAGAAATCCGTTATGCACCGCTAAGCTTTCTGCATATCTCATATCGTGGAGATAGATGGAATCATCGCTTCCATCACAATTGGCAATTGCAGTTCCTTTTATAAACCAGAGGGAATCACTAGTTAGCGGGTGTCTTTCATAGGTGAAAATCTTTGCGATTATGGTCTTCAACTGGAATGTATCCGCAACCGAAAGGCGGCCCGGAATTATTTCATTATAGATATCTCCATCCATATTTGTATAGTAGTTGTCGGTATAGTAATGGTATGGACCATATTGATAATAGAACATCGGGATGAAACCGGGATGCCCGACAAGGACAAGAAAACGGGGTTTGATGTCCCAGGTATTATAACAGTTCTGGATGAAGTTCTTAATCGAGGCAGAATCTGAACCGATCTGGGAGAGTTTGTAGACCGCAGGTTTCATTCCTTTTTTATATTTCCATTTGATAAGGGGCTGGAGTGTATTGTAGAAATAGTCAGGGGTTATTACAAGATATTTTGCCCCGCTCTGGGCAGATAGGATGCCTATGAGGCATAGAATTCCCAGAATACACTTAAGTCTAAATTCATCCATCCCCATAAGTTTCATTATCTTATTATAATCAAAGTCTCCAGTTTGTCAAGGTTAGAAATTTACCCCCTCATTGTTTCCTGGGATGTTCAGAATCGTTCAAGGTTTTTCAGACGGATAAAGACCCGGCGGTCCACCCGCTTATTCTCAGAGGTCAAGAATTGTAGCTCAATACCGATACCAAAAATGGAATGTAACCCTTTATCTTCCAAAAACCCATCACCGTTCTTCTCGAGGTTCAGGTAATCGTGGTCCCTGCCCATTTCCGATATTGTTATATAGCGAAATGACAATGAATCTATCAGGAGGGGAGATATCGGATTTCCATTTTTATAGAATCGGTGATTTTTCTGACAATATCTTATGGTGTCATTGTTGATATTAATAATTTCTAAACTATTCGCTTCGGCTCGAAGAATTTTTTTTGTCTCCTTGATAGACCGGCTGATCTTTTTTATGAACAGGTCGATCTCTCGATTCAATTCCCAACTTTTCTGCAACTTTTTTTCCACCTGCTGGGTGTTGAAGAAGACGAATAGGGTGATGGTGACAATTATGGAAAATATGGTAATGGATATTAATAATTCTACAAGTGTAAGACCGGATTTATAGAAACGTGCCATTATTTATTATAACAGAAGATGGAAGGTTGTCAATTAAATTTTATTTTATTATTTTGTGAAATGTTTTATATTTTTGTGCAAATGGGTACGATTTTAAGAAATAATTGATAAGAATATCAACCTCTTTGCTTTAAGAATCGGGCATAAATTTTGCATATTGATTAAGTGTATGGATGAATTTATTTCGACAGAAGGAATTTCGTATCGGTTGACAAAAAGTGTTTTTTGGATATACTTGCAAAGGCAGATAATTTTTCTGTGTGGAAAAGACTTAAACCTTAAAAAGGGGGTCCATTGATTTTAGTGATTTCTTTTGTTATTATTGGTCAGCTTGACCATTTCCGTTTTGGCGATATTGCTTCTCCACAGACCGCAGGTGAGGCGTTTGCATTGACGATCTATGCTGAGGATGCTCAGAACAATATCTATCCCTATACCGGACCAGCCCAGATATTTGCCACACCTGGGCCTCAATATGGAAGTACTACAATCAACTTCAATGATGGGTTCTGGCATGGTCAATTTACTGCGACACTTGCTGATACCTACACAATAAGCTGTCAGGACTACAGTACACCACCCCATACCGGACAGAGCGATGCGGTAGTATTTGTCCCCAATTCAGCCAGCAAGTTGTTGTGTATCCTTCCAGGACAGACATACTATCCAGGGGTTGATACCGGAAAGATCGGGGTTCCTACTCCTCAGCTTGCTGGAGAGTATTTTGATGTCTCGGTCTATCTGACGGATAACTGGTCCAATCTTATTTACGGGGCTGACGATTCATTTACGGTTCAGGCAAGCGACCCGTTTATTTCGGAACAGGGCTATTTTCTGGTGAATGGCAGTGGCTCATTCCAGTATGCCTTCAGAACCGCAAAGGAGCAGGAACTTTATCTGGATGATGTCAGCAATGGTTCGATTAAATCGGATACATCCTCAAAGATTACAATCTATCCAGCGGCATTTTCAAAACTCCTTCTGCTATTCCCTGGTGAGGAGCATCTTCCCGGAGATACCACCAAGGCGGTGCTTAATACCCCGGGAAAATCCGGCACCGCTGAGGATCAGTATGAAGATGATACATTTTCGGTTCTTGTTTATGCCACAGATTCGATGTGGAATAAGACTATGACCTCGGGCCCGGAGGTTTCACTCTATTCTGATTTCCCATTTTCCAAGCCTGCGCCTGAAAGTCTGGCTTTGGGTGAGGTGCAGTTTTCAGTCAGCTTTACAAACAGTGGAGATAATCAGAACCTCTGGGCAGTGAGTGATACATTCCAGTCTTATCGTAATTATATAAATATCCTTCCACGACTCGACACCACCATAGCTGCCGAGAGTCTGATTGTTTACCCGAATCCTATGGGTATTGAATCGCCCACAATGAATATTATGTATAACCTCAACAGTTCCTGCAATGTCATATTTGCAATCTATGACCCATTCGGAAATCTTGTGCGACGCAGTGAAATATCAGCAGGTAGCCCAGGCGCAATGGTGGGTAATAATTTGTTGCGCTGGGATGGCCGTAATGAAAAAGGCAAGCGGGTTGCAAGCGGAGTATACTATCTGGTAATCAAGGGGTATACACATACCACAACCATCTTTGAGAAGAGGTTGAAGATAGGGGTGGCGTGGTGAAGATATCGAAATTTTTCATTATTATTATAACAATTGCTCCAGCGTTTGGGCAGGATGGTGGGGTACCGGGTGCATTATTGAACTATGGGATGACGCCCCGCTCCATTGCCATAGGCAAGGCCTTTACCGGATTGGCTGATGACCAGGAGGCGGTCTATTATAACCCTGCAGGCCTGACCCAGCTCCTTGAGCATAATATAAAATCTTCTTATCTCTCGCTTTATGGAGCACAGCTCGGTTATCTCGGTTACGCCCTTCCCACACGGAGATTTGGGACATTTGGGGTAGGTGTTATCTATTATGCCGCCGATGATATCGATTCCCGGGATGAGATGAATAACCCTTATGGCTCATACAGGTTTACACAAAATTGTGTTATCATTTCCTATGCATACCAACCGGTGATTCCCCTTGGTATCGGAACAAATTTGAAGGTTATAACCAGCAAGGTTGCACAGTATGGTGCAATCGGTATGGGCGGTGACCTTGGAATTTTTCTCTTCCCCAGGCGCAACTTCCGGATTGGGTTAACCTGTCAGAATATCTTAGGACCGAAATTGACCCATTACCAGCGCACCGAGGATTTTCCCCTCACCTTCAGGTTCGGAGGTTCGTTGAAGTTGTATCAGGGTAGGGCGACAATCGTTCTTGATGTGGTGAAGAATATACTAAGTTACACCCGGGTCGAACCCCATGTGGGAGTTGAATTTATTCCATTGAGCTCAAATTTTATCCTGAGGGGTGGAATCGACAGGAATTTTCTGAATGCAGGAATGGGTCTTAGAAATGAATGGAGAAGATTTTCAGCTGGACTCGACTACTCCATAGAGTTGCACTATGCATCCAGTTATCTTCTGCCGTATCGACATAAGATCGGCCTTTATATAAATTTCGGTGGCTTTCGAACCTGGGTTGAGGCAACACCAAAGCAGTTTTCACCAACTCCGGGCAGGAAGGAGAATGTTGCCTGGCTTGATCTCCATTACACCACAAAGAGGAAGATAAAAAGGTGGCAACTCCTGATCAAAAATGGGTATGGTGAAATCGTAAGGACCTATTCGGGCTGGGATGACCCGCCGCTCCGTCTGTCCTGGGATGGACTTGATGATGTGGGCCGGGTTGTTGCCGATGGAAAGTATTTTTATGAACTCCTGCTCATTGATGAACGCGGGGAGACCCTTAAACATGCCGATTTTTTGGTTCGGGTTGCGACACTCGGTCCCGCAGGCGAGATTGAATTTGTGCCTCAGGAATAGGTATCCTGTATGAATTCTCAAACTTAATAAAATGGTATTACTGATAGTCTTTCTACTCGGATTCAATTATGACCAGCTGGTTACCGATTATCAGATCGGCCATCAGTTATTTATGCAGAAGAATTATAAGGATGCAGCCGGCTATTTTAAGACGATGCTCGGTAAATACTCCAATACCGAATTCAGGGATGAACTCAGATTTAGACTTGCTGAGTGTTATTTTAATCTCGGGGACTATTCCCAGGCCAAGAAAAATTTTGAGACCATCCTCCATCATAAAAAATTTACATATCTTGAGCCTGAATGTCTCTATGCGATCGGACTCATCGATATTCTTCAGAAGAATTTCCGGGAGGCCGAGACCTGCCTGGAGAAGCTTTTAAAGAATCCTGCATACCAACAGGAGGATCGGGCGAATTTTGCCCTGGGTGTATTATACTATTTCCAGCAGAAGTATCAGGAGGCCGAGGAGAAATTGGCTAACAATAAGTTACTGGAGGCAAAATTCTATTATGGAAAGACCCTTGCCCAGCTCAATCGACCACTTGCAGCGCTTTCGGTCTTTAAGGAAATTCTGGATGAGGCACCGAACACCCCGATAGCAGAGATTACCCATTTTTCAATGGCTGAGGCCCTATTCTTTAACCAGGATTTTGAGGGTGCCAGGATAAAGTTCGAGGATTTCATCCTTCGATATCCAAAGTCTGTTCTCAACGATTATGCCCATTATTTTCTTGCCACATCATTGATCCATAGCGGCAATTATGCTGGTGCTTCTGAACATCTCTTGCCGCTGACAAAACATCGTGATAATCTTCTTGCTGCACACAGCAATTATTTTCTTGGAATCTGCCGGATGAATCTCCAGGACGGATTGGGTGCGGTGAGTTCGTTCCAGCGGGTTCGGGCGAATTATCCCAATACCCAGATCGCATCCTATGCCAACCTCCAATTGACCAACGCCCTGCTTTCGGCAGGTGATACAGCCCAGGCCTTAGTTTCTGCTTCCCAGTTGGCAACGATGTTTGCCACCGGTGAACTTTCGAGTGTGGGTGAATACCTTACCGGTATGATTTATTTTCAGCAGGGTAACTATTTTAATGCTGCCCAGAATTTTAAACTGGTATTACAGTATTACCAGAGTTCACTGCTCCGTGAGCCTGCAGCAGCGATGCTGTTATACTGCTACAACAATCTTAAACAGTATGATAATGCTGTCACCACCGGGATAAAGTATATAAAGGATTTTCCTGATGAGAAAAGTCGGTGGCGGGGTCGAACCCTCTATTTTCTGGGTGAGGCATACTATTACAGCGGTAACTATTCTGAGGCGGAGAAGAAGTTTCTCCAGGTAACCCAGGATTTCTTCGGACTTGAAATCTCACCTTATGCAAAGTTGGGATTGGGTTATGCGATATATAATCAGCATCGTGAAGGCGAGGCCGGCCCGATATTCCGGAGTATGGCCCAGACAATATTTGATGATTCGTCCTTAGTAATGGCTACATATTTGGGGCTCGGTTATTCCCTTTATAATCAGGGAAATTTTATGGCTGCGCTCGATACATTCGAGGTTGTCTATAACACATATCCCAAGGACGAAAGGTGCGCTGTCCCTGCACTATTTTATGCGGGTATGTGTTATTACAAACTGGAATATTACAGAAATGCGATTGAGTCCTGGGAAAAACTGATTGCAAATTTTCCATTAGCCGAGAAATCGGCCGAGGCCGGGTTCAGGGCAGGTGATACATATTTCAAGGCACTAAAATATGACAAGGCGCGGGCACTGTTTAGATGGGTGGTGGAGAACCATCCGGATGATGATTATGCCCGTTCATCACAGCTGGCAATCGGCCAGAGCTATTATAATCAGAAGAATTTTGATGATGCGATACGGGAATTTCAGAAGTTTCTTGATCTATATCCAACTTCATCCGAGGCGGCAAGCGCCCGCAAGAGTATGGAGATGTGTTATTATCAAAAAGGGCTTGAATCCACCGAGGCGATGGAGCTGTTTGTGGAGAAGTTTCCCCAGAGTGACCTTGCCGCGGATGGCCAGTATCAGATTGCCCAGAAGTTTTTTGATGAGAAAAAATATGAAGATGCGGTTGATGAATTTCTCAAGGTGGTGGTCAACTTCCCCAATTCTTCGTATGCACCTGATGCCCTGCTTCTGGCGGCAGAATCCGAAATAAATCTCGAGCGCTGGGCACGGGCAGTCGAACTCTACCAGCGATATCTCTCTTATTTCCCCAAAGGTAAACAGAGGGATGCGGTATATTTTAATCTGGGGACCTGTTATTATCGGCTTAAGGATTATGGCAATGCATTGAATAACTTCAAGG
>MUKB01000128.1 GCA_002049785.1 Caldifarciminota bacterium 4484_100 | reverse complement strand
ATTTCGCGAAACCTCAGAAGTAAATCCGGCAGTGGATGCTCCCTGCTCAATTGCCTGAGGGTCTCAGAATCAGTAGCATAATGGGTCTTCCGCTTCTTGCCCGGCTTCAGTTTCAAAACTTCAAAAAGAATTCGGGCAAGCTGTTTGGGTGAATTGATATTGAAATTCTGGCCCGCGAGACTGAAGATCTCCTTCTCAAATTTCTGTAACTCCTTCTGAACCTCTTTATTAAGTTCTTTAAAATAGCCAAGGTCAATCTTTATTCCCCTCTTCTCCATCTCAGCAAGCACCGGGATGAGCGGTGATTCAATCTTCTGATAAAGCTCCTCCATCCCGGCCTCCACCAGTGATTTTTTGAGTTGTGGATAGCTCAGAAATGAAAGGCGGGCAATATCTGCCGGGTTATCTCCAAAGACCATACTCAGATAGTGCAGACCAATATCCTGGACTGAATAGGAACGGCGCGTCGGCTCCAATAGCCAGGCAACAATAAGAATATCGAACAGATTTCCCCTCATCTCTATGTCCTTTAAAAGTCCTTTCAACTGATAGCCCACTTTTATATACTTCTCATCAGCAAGTAATTCTTTTATCTGGTCGGGCCGCGCCTTATAGATTGTATCATCATCTGCTACAAGATAAATAATTTCACGCTCCCGGGCAATGCCTAAAACCTTACCCTCTATCTTTTTGGGTGTATAGTCCAGAACCTTTGTCGGCCTGTCTCTATCTACACCCCCACTCAATTCACGGACATAGGAATGGAACTCAAGTTCAAGTAGTATCGGAATGAGTCGATTCAGGTTCGGCTCTTTAATCCGCATATCCTCAATTTTTAGATTCAGGGGAACATCATCTTTTAAAAGCACCAGCTTCTTTGATAATCCAATCTGTTCTTTATAGGTGATTAGACGTTTATCCTGTTCTACGGCCGTTTCAAGGTCTGAAAACTTCTTCAGAATTGCACTCGCCCTTTTCGGTCCGATTCCGGGCACCCCGGGGACATTGTCAATCGAATCGCCCACCAGGATAAGATATTCGGGAATCCTTTCCGGGGGTACACCAAATTTCTTTATTACCGCTTCACGGTCAAAGACAAATTCTCGATAGGCATCATAGACATAGATATTATCTCCAACAAGCTGTAAAAGGTCCTTATCCGATGATACAATATATACCTCGCCCTCCTGCTTCAACCTTTGAGCCAGGGTGGCTAATATATCATCTGCCTCATAGCCTTCAATCTCAAAACCAGGAATCCCTAAATACCTTGAAATCTCCTTCACCTTTTCCACCTGGAATGGGATATCTGCTGGTGCTGGAGCCCGGGTCGCCTTATATTCATCATATAGTTCATCCCGGAAGGTCTTGCCCGGGGCATCAAATGCCAGGCAGATATAATCTGAAGGGAGCTGTCTCTTTATCTTCTTAAGGGTATTCAAGAAACCGTAGATTCCAGAGGTATTTTCGCCCTTGGAATTCTTTAAAGGGTTCTTGATAAAGGCATAATAAGAGCGGAAGATAATCGAATGGGCATCAATGAGCACAAACCTCTTTTTCATAAATTTATTATATATAATATTCTACCCAGAGCAAGGGATATTTGAGGAAACCATAGGTCATCTGTCATGCTGAATTTATTTCAGCATCTCTGGTTTTTCTGGTTTATCTGGTTTTTCTCGTTTTTCTGGTTTTTCTGGTTGAAAAGATTTAGACCCTGAAACAAGTTCAGGGTGACACCCTATTTAAATCCGAAATCCGAATTCCGAAATTCGAAATGCTTTTCTGGTTTTTCTCGTTTTTCTGGTTTCTCTGGTTGAAAATATTTAATTGAGATTCTGAAATAAATTCAGAATGACAATGTTATTATCCAGTATCAAGAATCCAGTATCCAGAATCCAGCATCAAGTGCTATGACACAATGACTCAATGACATAATGACTAAATGACAAATGCTTTTCCAATGACTCAATGACTTAATAACTCAATGACTAAATCTTTTCCAATGACTTAATGACTCAATAACTCAATGACCAATGACTAAATGTTTTTATCAAGTATCCAGTATAGGCTATCGATACAACCGCTGGCGCCGGATATATCTGAGAACCGGTTCTGGAACAAGATACCGGATATTAGCACCTTGCTTTACCATCTTTCTTATCCGGGTGGAAGAGATATCGATCAAAGGCGTGTGACTGGTCAAGATACCCTTCCGTCTAAGTATACCTTTATTCAGTTCATATCCGGGTCTGGGAACAACAACCACCTGACATTCTCTTATCAGCTTCTCAGGTGACCTCCAGGTCTTAATCTCCAGCCATTGATCCGCCCCGATGATAAGATATAATCGTCCCTTAATCTCCTGTTTCAACCTCTTCACAACCTCAATGGTATAGGTTTTTCCTGACATCCGCTCTTCAATACCGCTGAGAAGAAAATTGGCGTTGCCTTCTATCGCCAGCTCTACCATCCTGCACCTCACCCGATAACTTGAATAACGGTGTTTATGGGGTGGATTGTATGCAGGAACAAAAATAATTTTTTTTAGGCCGAACTCCTCCAGCACACCCTGGGCAATAATCAGGTGTCCAAGATGTGGAGGGTCAAAAAGACCCCCAAATATGCCGTATCTATTCATCCTTCTGTTTCAATGTCTCAATCCGTTTCGCCGCCCTTTCCTTCCATATATCATTTTCTAAAAGTTCCTGATATAACCTCAGGGCATTCTCTTTATCATCCATCTTCTGATAGAGTTTTGCCGCCTCAAATTTCGCTTCGTTACTGACCTCGGTTTCTGGATAGTTTTTAATCACATAATTAAAATATAACAATGCCGATTTCGGTTTCCCCAATTTTATATACAACCTTCCATTCTCGAATTCCTTTCGGGCAAGTCGGGTCCGCGCCTTGAGGATCAATCCCCTCACCTCCTCAATATACTTCGAATTGGGAAACTGCCTTATAAATTCATCAAACTGTTCAATCGCCCGTTTCACTTCAGAAATATCCTTGTCATAGTTCGGTGCTTTCAAAAAATATGCCTTGGCACGAAAAAGCAGGGCCTGTTCCAGAAAACTGGTGTTGGGAAAATTATTTATTAAATAGTCAAATTCTACTATCGCCTGTTCATAATCCTTCTTCTCAAAATATGAACATCCCAGCCAGAACTGTGCATCATCAACATATTCAGATGACGGATGATATAATATTATCCTCTCAAATGAGCTTATCGCCTGATCATATCTTTTGTTTTCAAAATAGGAAAGCGCCCGTTCGAATTCATCGCCCGGGGCCAAGGGTGTAACAATATTCTTCGTTCCACAAAAGATAGAAAAGAGGAAAAATACTAATACAACAGTATATCTCATAACTTCTCCTTAAGCTCCTTTAACCGCTCCTTTGCCTTGCGGGTGAAGGGGCCTTTCTGATAAGGGTCTAAGCGTAAAACCTTCTTATATGCCGAAACCGCCTTTTCCATCCTTTCGGTCGTTTGATAGATTTCACCAAGATAAAAATAGGCGTCATCAAGCAATGACTTCGGTTCCTGATTGTGCACGATCGACTGGAAGAAAATCTCTGCACTGTCATATTGGGCAGTTGCAAGATATTTCTTGCCCAGGGCAAATTTAACTTCGCTGAGCTGTAAAAGGTTGGCAGCGGTCTTAAGTTTTTCATATTCCTGGGTGGCAAGTTTAAGCGCTGAATGTAGACTATCAGCACCTATTAAAGATTTGATTAAATTATGTTTAACCCTCCTTGCCAGTTTTGAGGTCGAATCGATTTCCAGTGCCTGTCTGTAGGCGGATATTGCGGCGAAATAATTCTTCTTCTCAAAATTGATATCACCCACAAGGGATAAATTGGATGCCTGTTTAAATTCGTGAACCAGTCGGGCAATCGCCTGATAGAACTTTAGCGCCCTTTCTGGCTCATCAATCTTTATGGCATTGCGGGCAAGGTTGTTGTAAACATTAACAATACTATCCTTGAATGTATTATTAATATCCAGGGAATGCTTGAAATATTTCTCCGCCTCAACAAATTCATTCTTCTTCAAATAACAGAGTCCCAGAAGGTACTGCACCTCAGCATCATTCTCATTACGCAAGGAAATCAGTTCGGTCAGGGCACGGTCATAATCCCAGTTGCGAATAAATTTGCGGGCATTCTTTACCCGCATCTCTTTGTGTGCACAGCCTGACAAGGTCAGGGTAATAATCAACAAAATTAATCGCTTCATAATGAAGGGATTACTCCGGTGATTATGCGATTCAATTTCGGCTCGGCCGAAGCTGCTGCCTTCAAGATTTTTAAAAGGCTTGCCGGTTTCAGGGCATCGGCAATCCCCATATCCGTTATTACCGAGATACCCAGCACCTTCAAGCGGAGATAACGCGCCATAATAACCTCAGGCACTGTCGACATTCCCACCGCGTCCGCACCGATTATTCTCAAAAATCGATATTCAGCTGCGGTCTCGAGATTGGGACCGGGCACTGCTACATATACCCCTTTTCTAATTACAATCTTCTTCTCCAGTGCTACTTTTTCCGCAAGTTTCAGTAATTTTCTATCGTAGCAATGATACATATCAGGAAACCTTGGACCGAGTCGTGAATCGTTTCTACCCCGCAGGGGATTGTCCGGAATGAGATTTATATGGTCCTTAATCAACATCACATCACCCGATGAAAATTCAGGATTGAGACCACCGCTTGCATTTGAGATAATCAGATATTTCACCCCCAAAAGTTTCATCACCACTACCGGCAGGGTTATCTCTCGTGCACTATAGCCTTCATAATAGTGGAACCTTCCCTGCATGGCAACAATACGCTTATTTTTCAACCTACCGAATATCAATCTACCTTTATGAAACGATACTGTAGATTCAGGGAAGTTGGGAATTTCACGGTAATCGAGTATATGCTCAACCGCGATGGCATTGACAAGCCGCCCTAGGCCTGAACCGAGGATGATTCCCACCAAAGGTTTTTTCTTAACCCTTTTCTTTATATAATTGACCGCTTCGGTTGCGCGCCTTCTCACCTTTTTTCCAGCCGTTCAAGCAGACGCAGGTATGACTCTAATAGGCCCCGGAATTCTGAGACCAGAAGAAGTTTCTGGTGTTCAACAAGTTTTGTCTCCTCCTTGACCCGGGCGAGTTCAGTCTGGGCATCCTTGAGGAATCGCTGGGCCTCAACCTTGGC
>MUKB01000030.1 GCA_002049785.1 Caldifarciminota bacterium 4484_100 | reverse complement strand
AAGTGCCCCGATGATTATTAAGAGTACCCCCAAGATGAGCAGGAATCGACCTAATTCACTCACAGGCAATTTTAATAGAAAAGGGGATGGATGTCAATAGCTAATGAAACCGACCCCTTTTTCGGAATTGAAAGATTGATACTTGATACTGGATACATAAGGATGGTTAATCGTTATACGGTGTGGTCAGTGATAAACCGTGAGTCATTGCGTCATTGGAAAAACTAGATAAACCAGACAAACCTATGTAGCATTGCTTTCTCCTTTCCAAAATTAAGAAATTGATGAATTGATTAATTGAGAAAGTGTTGAAATGATACTGTGATTCCTCAGCACAAGATTCAGTATGACATCCTGAAAACTCAGGGCAAAAAGTGGAGAAGCGGTGGTTTTGTTGCTTGACTTTTCAGTTTTATTGGATATTATTTAGGCAAATGATTGCCGGGATAGCTCAGCGGTAGAGCAGGGGTTTTGTAAACCTCAGGTCGGGGGTTCGAATCCCTTTCCCGGCTCAGAAAAAAGTTCGGGCAGGTACCCAAGTGGTCAACGGGGGCAGACTGTAAATCTGCTGGCGAAGGCCTTCGGAGGTTCGAATCCTTCCCTGCCCATCTTTTTTAAGCCCTTGAGGTTATCAATCGTGCAAGACGCTCGGTAAGGGTTTTTCTTGTGTATTCCTTAAAAGGGTTTTCACCCTTTATAATTTTTTCCTGCTGAAATTTCTGATAGACCTCTGAAACCCTCTGCTTCATACCTTCAATGTCATTAAAATCATAGATCCATCCGGGATAACCTTTTTTGAATGCGCTCTCCAAAAGATGGATGCCTTTTGACCTGCCACAGACAATCACCGGTAACCCGGAGGCAAGATATTCATTCTGTCTTGAGGGAAAGAAGAATTCACTTCCCGTAGTTATCATTATACCGAGATGGGACCGGCAAAAAAATATGGTATAAATGGAAACTCAAGCCAGGCATCACGAAAATCGAGGATTAAAGGTTTTCCTCTCTTTCTTGCAAGATAGTAACCGAGGATGAATGAACTGAAGGGTGGACCGGTTACAAAGATCAGGTCAAAGTTGATATTCCTCACACCCACATAAGCGAAAGGTATCCAGCCGATCTTATTATCGGGAAAGTTTATTAATTGTCTGACCGGGGCCTGCCACCGCTTGGGACCAAAATGGGCCTTACCCAGTAGATAGAGGACCCGTGCCGGATCAAAGGATTCAGTCCGAAGCACCTGCAGATCTTCCAATTCTGACCCCAATTCTGAATCAAGACTATGATATGCAATATCTTTGCGCGTAAGAACGATGGGAAAGATTCCAAATTGGGGAAGATACTTGGCAAACTTTACTGGCCTTATTGCTCCGGGACCGCCGAGTGGAGGCCAGTAATAACTTATAAGTAACAGACGAATCCCATAATCCATCAACCTAAAATATCCTGCTCAAAAGACCGTATGCTTCACGGCAGTATTCTTTTATCTGGGGATATTTTTTTGAATATTTTTTATATCCAATCACCCGCTTCAGTGCAGACCTTGCCCCGGATTTATCATTCAAGCGATATAGACATTTACCGATATAGAGCTTACATTGGGCAAGATTTGCATAATTTTTATCTTCAGGTTTTTCATATATATCATATAACCTTTTATATATTTCCAATGCATCCTGATAACTTTTTTTGTTAAATTTCAGATATGCCTTATTCCATAAAAATGTTCTTGAGGATGGATAGTCTTTTAATAGACTATCAATATAGGCAAATGCGGTATCATACTTTCCTTCTTCTCCATATATGAAGGCCAGAGAGTTTCTTGCAGTCGGTCCACAATAAAAACTCCTCTCCGCCGCAATATGTATCTTCCTGATTGCTTCTTCGGCGTTGCCACCAACAAGTTTTAATATGGGAAGGTATCTTGAGGCCCTTGCCCAGAAATACTCATAGGTTCCTGCAACAAGATATGCATCATAAAAGCTGGAATCCTCTTTAATAATATTTTCCATAATCCTTCCACCCTTCACTCCCAGTTTAAATGTTGTAAAATAGTTTCGTTTATATCCTTCATATACGGCCTGATAGGCATAGGCACTGCCCAAATAGAATTCTGCCCAGAGATTATTTTCTTTCTCCAGTATCGCCCGGGCCCGCCTTTTTGTCTTCTTTATCAAATCCAGATATTCAGATTCCCGATTAAACTGGCATTCATCCATCATCTGTAGTTGTAAAAGTGCTGCCTTGAAAAAATAGCCCGCCGGGTTATTTGGATAACGCTCGATTATCTCCTCGAATCTTACCCGCGCGGAATCGAATTCCTCTATGTATGCGTATTGCAGACCCGACAGAATCAGTTCCTGAACCTCAGGTCCGTTGATGTCTTCAGTGAAAAACAAAAAATGTGTCAGGAGAAGAAAGGCCATTATGGAAATTCGATCACCGAGGAATCTCCTACATTCAGCTTTTTGAATCCACCTTTGACCAAAGCGTTTTCACCGATGATCGACTCCTTCAGCCTCACATTTTTCAATATCGCCGAGCTGTTGACGATAGAATCAGCGATAATCGTTCCCTCGACCAAGGCATTTTCACCGATTGAAACATTGGGACCGATGATTGAATTTTTTATTAATGCTGAATCAGCGATATAGACCGGCGGATAGATGACACAATTCTTTCTCTTTTTATAGTGGTGGTTTTTTTTCAAAAGATGGCGGTTGGTTTCAAGCAGGGATTGTGCGGTGCCGCAGTCAAACCACCCGGCTATCTTCACGATGCGAAATTTCTCTCCCTTTTCGAGTAAATATTTTAAGGCGTCGGTAAGCTGGTATTCGTCCTTCGTCTTTATCCCCTTTTTCATAATATACTTTACCGCATCATATACAAGTTCGATCCTGTGGAAGTAGTAAAGTCCAATAATTGCAAGATTGGAACGGGGTGCACGGGGTTTTTCCCGGAGATCAATCACCTCATCTCCCTTTGTCTCCACAATCCCGAACCTTTCAGGGTCTTCAACCTCCCTTACCGCGAGGACACTACAGTCGTATCTGTAAAAATCTTTTATGTCAAAATCGATAATGGTATCACCGAGCCAAACTACTGTAGCACCTTTTAAACCAACAGCCCCGGTGTATACCGCATGACCCAAACCGAGTCGCCTCTTCTGGTGGGTAAACCGAAATTTGTAGGGATAACCATTGCAGAATTTTTGAATCGCCTCACCCTTAGCTCCGAGCACAAGGACGAATTTATCAACTTCAATATGCTGAAATCGATCGAGGATATGGCCGAGAATCGGCTTACCCGCAACATAAAGAAGACTTTTGGGAAGAAGATGGGTATGGGGCCGTAGCCTTGTGCCCTCTCCTGCCACCGGAATGATTACATTCATTGTATTAATCATAACCAGAAGTTATAGGGTGTCAAGATAAGATTTCAGTTCCTTCGGGTCGGTATAGAGTGCAGTCGATGCCAGTTTCAGTTGCGGGTCAATCCTGGCAGTCAGATCCTTCAGAATCTTGCTCGGTCCGACCTCAACAAACACTTGATAACCGAGCCCTTTCAGATTCTCAATTGCCTGAACCCAGTTCACCTGGGCAAGCATCTGTTTTTTCAATGCGGATTTTATTGAATCCGGTTCAGTAAGAACCTGCTGTTCGGTGATTGAATAGAATTTGTGAACCGGTGTTTTAAAAGTTATGGTATCAAGAAATTGTGCGAACTCTTTTGACGCATCATTCAGATAAGGGCTGTGCCAGGCACCGCCCACCTTCAAAGGGATAGCCCGGGCATGGTGTTGAGCCACAATCTGGGCAACCTTTTTTAGCCCCTGTTTGGAGCCTGAAATCACAATCTGATTCGGTCCGTTAATATTGGCGATCACAACCGGCTCGGAAATCTGTTTGGAAACCTCATCGCATATCTTTGCCAGCTTCTCCTGGTCAAGATTTATTATCGCCATCATCGCCCCCATACCTCCGGCCTTCTCCATCACCTCACCCCTTTTCTGGATTATCCTGACCCCATCTTCGAATGAAACCGTCTCACAATAGACAAGTGCGGTCACCTCACCCAAGCTATGGCCCAATGAAATATCACCCAGAATTCCCAGTTCCTTTAATACCCGGGCATAGGCAAGGGAGACAAGGCTTATTGCAGGCTGGGCGATCGATGTCCGATTCACTGTATCGCCTGCCTCATCACCCCATAGATGCGGGACCAAATCATAGCCCAATATTCTGCTTCCCTTTTCAATGATCTCCTTTGCCTGGCCGTGCATACTGCATAACTGCTTACCTACACCGGGCCGAAAAGCACCCTGACCATCAAATAAAAAGGCGACTTTCTTCATCAGACCTCCTCAATTTGTAATAACCACCACACCAACTGCAAGGTCCTTTGTGTGGCTGATGCTCACAAAGATTTCTTTTATTGATAATGTTCGAGCAATCTCAGCAGTCCTGCCTTTCAACTTAATATATGGTGCCCCGGACTTTTCGTTCAGAACAACGACCTCATTAAATTTAACCCCCTGGCGCCAGCCGGTCTTGATCGCCTTGAAAAACGCCTCTTTTGCCGCAAACCGACCTGCCAGTTCCTCATAGCGAAATTCTCCCCTTTCTGACAACCTTATCTCCTCAGGTGCATAGATATTATCAAGAAATTTTTTTCTCCGCATTGTCGCCGATTTTATCCTGGAGACCTCAATGATATCAATGCCGATGCCGAGGACCACCTATTTCTCCTCACTGATACCGGTGACCGAAGGGCACCGAACAATCACCCGCTGATATTTTCTACCTACACCCGGTTTGCCTACATAATAACCGCCGATTTCGATACGATAATCAGCTATGGTTCCGGTGAGAATCCCGCGCCGGTTTTCATACCAATTCACCGAACGTTTCTTCAAATTCACCGCACAGATAAGGTTCAACTCGCCCGGAACCGTGGATGCCAGATCCGCATTTGAAGGGATGACCGTTGCAGGATAATCGCCAAAGACCGTATGGGAATGGAAATCACCAATATATTCAAGCCCCTCAGAAAGTCTCTGGAGAATCTCGTTTATTCTTCTCACCTTCTCCAAATTTAATGTTGCATGGGCAAAACCACTTTCTGCGGTCTGATAGGGGATCGCGTATTCGACCATAAACTTATTCTCACCCTTTATTCCAATAAGATATCCGATCGCCTCTTTTCGAAATACCTCAACCGAAGAGGAGACAATCGTTAAAAATGCGGGTAAACTTAAAAACGCCTCAATCTGAGGCCTATCTTCAGCCATTTTTCTCCTCATAATTTTTGATAATATTTTTTATTCTCATAAGACACCGCTCCTTGCCGACCAATTCCAGGGTTTCAAACAACCCTGGACCACCCTCTTTTCCGGTGACAAAGACCCTTAACGGATGAATCAGTTCCCGTGCTGGGATACCCTTCTGTTGCACAAATTCCCTCAACGAATCCTCAATATTCCGGGCGTTAAAATCGCTTATCTTGTTTAGAATCAAAGAAAACTCCTCGGTTAGATCAATGGTTTTTTTATTGAGATGTTTTTCCAGTGCAGTTTTATCATATTCAAAATCTTCAACAAAAAAGTATCTACCCACTTTATCAATATCGGTCAGCACCTTCAGCCTCTTCTTTAATACCTTGCAGATTTTTAAAAGCCATTCTCTTTTCTTCTCTAAATCTTCCTGGGCAACAAGTTTCAATCTAATGAAAAATGGCTTCAGTCGGTCGAAAAGTTCTTGATCCGACATTTGGTAGATATACTGACCGTTCATCCATTCGAGTTTCTGTTGATCAAAGATTGCATTGGCAGGATTTATCCGTTTCAAGGAAAACCGTTCAATGATTCTCTTCAAAGACATAATCTCCTGGTCATCTCCTGGTGACCAGCCCAAAAGGGCAAGAAAATTGACCATCGCCTCAGGAAGAAACCCGCGTTCCTGATAGGCCATCAACGAAACTGCGCCGTGCCGCTTCGACAACTTCTTTCGGTCTTCACCGAGGATCAAAGGAAGATGGGCAAATTCCGGCTTTGGCAGGTTGAGTGCCTCATAAAGTAGCACCTGTTTTGGTGTATTGGTGATATGTTCAACCGCCCTGATTACATGGGTTATGCCCATCTCATAGTCATCGACCACACAGGCAAGGTTATAGGTGGGGACACCGTTCTGCCTCATAATGATAAAATCTTCGATATCTGCGGCATCACGTTTTATCTCCTTATGGACTATGTCATTGAATACGACCGGATGGTCAGGAACAAGAAACCTCACCGCCCTCGGTTGATGCGCCTTCTCTTTCTCTTCCCTTTCCCGGGCAGAAAGTCTCAGACACCTGCGGTCATATTTCCAGGATTGCTTATTCCTCAGGGCAGCCTCTCTCTCCTTCATCAGATCTTCTGACCGACAATAACAGTAATATGCATAACCCTTATCGATCAGTTCTTGTACATATCTCTGGTAGGTAGACAACCTCTCGGATTGAAAATATGGACCTTCATCCCAGTTGAGTCCGAGCCAGGTCAGACCATCAAGAATCGTCTGAATCATCTCCTTTGAGGAACGCTGGACATCAGTATCCTCCACCCTCAGGATAAACTTTCCCTGGTGGTGCCGTGCAAAGAGCCAGTTATAAAGGGCGGTTCGGGCACTACCCAGATGAAAAAATCCGGTTGGACTCGGTGCCATTCTTACCCTTACTTCACTATCTTTTTTCATAATCTAAGGTCAGTTCAAAAATAAAACCCGGAGAGGGGGAGATTCGAACTCCCGGTCCGCTTTTACACGGACAACCGCTTAGCAAGCGGGCGCCTTCGACCACTCGGCCACCTCTCCTAAGGACAGAGGAGCGGATTCCGGGTGTCATTGACACGAAATCCTATCTTCTGTAAACGGAGGGCGAGGGATTCGAACCCCCAAGGGATTGCTCCCGGCGGATTTCAAGTCCGCTGCCTTACCAGTTAGGACTAGCCCTCCAAAATTTTGGGGCCCTTCTTGTCCAGGCCTCAATTGTAAAGTCCTTAAAAGACCACTCCAATTCACCCAATATCTCGTGTCTGAATTATACTTAATTTTAAAAAATTGTCAATCCAGTAGGAACCTGACTCCTCTCTTAGCCCTGAATTTTCAAGCTGAAGAGAAAACTGAGGGGCGTCTCGCCCCGATGGATTTGGTTCCGCAGGTCGAGACGCCCTGCGGGCTGAAGAAAAATATAGTCAAAGCGATTTTTTAATCACTTTTAACTTTTTCCTTTTAACTTACTTTTGAGTCCCTGAAACACGGTTCAGGGTGACAATCTTTCAATTCCGAATTCCGAAATTCGAAATGCTGTTTATTCCCTTGACAATTTTGAAATTTTTTATTACAATAAGACAGATTAAAAGGTACGGTTTTAATTCTTGGAGAAGATGGGGAAAAGATAAAATGAGCAGGTTTCAAGAAAGTTTCTGCTCATAAGATAAAAAATATGCCTGCGTCGTCTTTTATGCAACAGGCAGAAAAAGTTATTATGAGAATATATATCGTTATATTATTCCTTACGCTGGGATTTGCCCAGATAAACTGGGAGATGGAAACCGTGGATGATAGCCCTGGTCTGGTTGGCTATTTCAGTTCCCTGGTTCTTGATATCAATGATATCCCTCATATTGTCTATGCCATCACTCAGGTTGATACCAACCTGATTATGTATGCATTCAAAACCGAGTCTTGCTGGCAAAAGGAGACAGTTGATGTCTGCCTTACTGGTGGTCCATATTGGGGATTACCCTATCATGGTGTTTCATTGGCGATTGGTAATGACAGTAAATTGCATACAAGCTTTTATCGCTATGATTCATTGAATAACAGGACTGCTCTCTGTTATGCATATCGTGATTCATTATCGTGGACGATTCAGGTGCTTGACTCGATGGCTGGGACGATGTCTTGGGTACCAGGCTATCATACCTCCATTGCCCTTGATACCTCTGGTTATCCAGGGATTGCATATTCTTATTGGAACCTTACCGATTCTCTTCAGTATATAAAATATCTCCATTATAATGGTGTGAACTGGAATACATTTATTGTTGAGGATGGTTGTGCCTGCTGGGATTTTGGGCCGTCATTAAAGATTGACAGCAGAAATCAACCCCATATCGCTTATTATCAACTCCATCCTGATTCATTGAAGTATCTCTATTATGACAATCAATTAAATACCTGGGTTATTGTGTTTTGTCAATTTATTGGTGCGGTGAATTCCAATGTATCCCTTTCACTGGTGCTCGATTCACAGGACCATCCAGGGATTGCTCACTCATTTGATAATGCCATTGCCTATTCTTGGAATGATGGTATTTTATGGTATACTGATATAGTGGGTGGTGCTGGTTACAGCGAGGTAAGTATTGCCCTTGATTTAGACAGTCTTGAGAATCCTCATATTGCTTATTCAGTTGAATTTAATTTCTGGCTTGAGTATGCTTATAAAGATACGACCTGGCATTTATGCGGGCCTCATTATGGCACAGCAGGCCATATATCTCTTATCTTGGACAATAATTCCAACCCCCATATAACTTTTGGACCTTCGCTATATTATGTCACAGGTAAATTTATAGGTATAGTAGAAAACGATAAACAGCAAAGTTTCCGTAATAAAAGATGCAGAATAAGAGTTTTTCCGAATATTTCTTCTGGTTTAGTGAATGTTGAATATACCCTGCCGGTTAAATCTGAGATAGAATTATCACTATATGATATTTATGGAGTAGAGATAAAAACATTGGAGCATAGGACCTTTTTGCCGGGAAACTATCATCAGGTGATTGACATTGGCAATCTTTGTAGTGGAATCTATTTTCTAATACTCAAGCAGAACAATGAGCAGGTTTCGAGAAAGTTTCTGCTTATAAGGTAGAATTTTCTAAATTACAAGATTTAATTTATATCTCTTTACTACAGAGTGAGTCGTCCTTTGATTCATCTAATGTTGCTTCTTTCTCTGGTTTCTCTCATTTCTCTGGTTTTTCTGGTTTATCTCGTTTTTCTGGTTTGTCTCGTTTCTCTCGTTTGTCATGCTGAACTCGGTTCAGCATCTCATGGGACCCTGAAGTAAATTCAGGGTGACTTTCTTTTTTAATTCCAAAATGCTGTTCTTATCCAGCACCATTTTTTCAAAATATTGCTACAATCTATCCTGGAGCCGTGATCAAAAAATGGAGTCAGGCCCTGGAGAGTTATTTATAAAAAATCTTCAGGAAAGGTTTTGTGAAGGGTAAAGACCTTGTTCCCAGTTCTTCATAAGCCATCGGATTATCAATATACTGACAATCGCAAATGGTATTAACAGCGCCTCAATCCACCACAAAGAAATTACATTGACCAGGCCGGCAAGATGGAAATATCCTGCAATTACATCGATCCCGGTCAAAATCAGGAATCCTGCCCAGAAATAGATATATCTCCTTCTAGCCACGGCATATAGCACCAGGAAGCGCGATGCTATATGGCAGAGGATCGCAATTATCCTTTCCACCGGGCCAATGAAAATTAACAATGGGGTGGTGAGTGCGGTCTGGGCAAATGCACTCAATATCTTTTCGGTTCCTGGTACACCCCCCAGGACCATTATTCCATTACCGATCTGAGAAAGGCCGATGAGAAATGCCTCGACCGTGCCTGCTCCAATCCCGACACTTATCGCAACTTTTTTGCTGTCATAGATCCCTTTTATCAACAATGCAAAGATCAGGGTAATCCCGATCTCAAAAATTCCTGTAAGCAGGCCGATATAAACACTACCGAGAGAAAGATAACCTGTCTGGCCAAACAGGTCTTTTATATAGGCAAGGATCGGTTTGTTCAAGAGAATTGCAAATATGAACTTCAGGGCCACACCAAGTGCCCAGCAACCAGCACCGATCGCCAGCCATTTCGACCTGACACCGATATATCTTTTCCAGATGAAAATAATAAAAATTATTATTAGTAAGACTATAATAATTCCGGAAAAAATGATTGATAAGATAGAACCTTTTGGAGAAAACTCCAGAAACTGCACCTTCCATCTTCCCACTGCATTGTTTGTGGTTATTGTTACATAAACCGAGTCTTTGGCATTAAGCGGACCAAAGAGCAGATTTTTCTGTTCAAACCCGCCCTCTTCAGTATAGTTACCGATTAACTCCTGTCCACCACCTAAGAACCGGATATTTACCCTACCTTGAGAGAGTTCGCCTCTGGTATTCATAACCAACATATCTCCATCCTCTTTGAGGATAAAACTGAATTCATAAACCGAGGTATCCTTTTCTGAACTCTCTATCCCTTCGAAATTCAAAAGGTCAGTACAGAACAGGAGATACGGAATGAATAATAATATTAGTCGCCTCATAATATAGTATATAAATAAAACCAATAATGTCAATGCACAGACAGGCGTTGACACCGTTCAAAAACTGAGTATAATAGAGACCTATGCAAACCACCGCCATAATAAAATCGATACTGGGTCTGGGTGGGTTGAGTCTAATCTTCGGGATCATTCTCGCCCTGGCCTTTAAGAAGCTGGCAGTAAAGATGAGTGAATGAGTGAGATCGAACTGAAGATCCGGGAGCTTTTGCCCGGGGCAAACTGTGGTGCCTGCGGTTTTCCAGGATGTGATGCCTATGCCCATGCCCTGGCAGAAAAGTCCGGGGAATATCCCCCGAATCTCTGCACCGTAGGCGGACCAGATACCGCAAAGAAGATCGGTGAACTCCTGGGTGTTAAGGTAGAGGAGATGGAGCCGATGATCAGCGTCCTGAGATGCAAAGGAGGTAGAGAAGAGTCTGCGGAAAAATTCGATTATATAGGTCCAGGTGATTGCCGTAGTAATTATATCCTTCTTGGTGGAAATAAAGCCTGCAATTATGGTTGCCTCGGTGGTGGACATTGTGCCTCAGTCTGTCCATTTGGAGCAATCAAGATGGGCGACAATCATCTACCCATAATCGACCCTGACAGATGCACCGGTTGTGGTATCTGTGTCAAGGAGTGCCCGCGCCAGGTGCTGGAACTGATCCCTCGCTCCCAGCTCATCTATCTGGCCTGCAAATCACTTGATAAGGGCAAGGATGTGAAACAGGTCTGCAAGGTCGGTTGCATCGGCTGCACCCTCTGTGTCAAATCCTG
>MUKB01000001.1 GCA_002049785.1 Caldifarciminota bacterium 4484_100 | reverse complement strand
AGCAAGTTAATGGCGAATGCGAAGATACTTATAGTCGAAGATGAGGCGATTGTAGCCAAAGATATTGAATATACCCTCCAGGAGTTGGGATATAAAACCAGGACCATAACCGCCCGTTTTCACACGGTTATGAGCAAGGTGCGTCAGTTTTTACCCGATCTGATATTGATGGATATTGTATTGAAAGGTAAAATAAATGGTATATCTTTAGCCCGGCGGATTCGGAAAAAATTTGAAATTCCGATTGTCTATCTCACTGCGTATGGAGATTATGAGACGGTAGAAAGGGCAAAGATGACCGGGCCATTCGGTTATATCCTCAAACCTTTTGAGAAGAACAATTTGAGGACGACGATAGAGCTCGCTCTTTACAAATACAGAATCGAACAGGAATTACGCCGGGCATTAAAGGAATTAACACGGGCGCGCAAGAGGGCCCAAAAACTGGCCGAAAAAGTTATTGAACTGCAGGAAAAGGAGCGGTTCTATCTTGCTTCGGTGATACACGATGAATTACTGCAGGGACTTGTTGCATACCTCTATTTTCTTCAGCGTCTTAAAAAGTCAAAATTGGATGATAAATTAGAGAGGCAACGTCTGGAGTTGATTCAGACGATAAGGTCTGGTATCAGCAGGGCACGTTCTTTAATAAATGAGATACAGCCAGTCCGGGAACCTGAGCTGGGTCTGCTCAGTATGATAAGACAATCTGTAGACATAAGGTTTGCCAATTTAGGTATAAAGACAAGATTTATTCATCCTCCACAACTGCCAAAACTTGGATCCGCAGTTAAATCAAATATCCTGCGGATTGTTCAGGAGGCATTAATGAATATCACCAAACATGCCCAGGCCAGGAATGTGGTTGTCAAGATATCTGTGACCAAGAAAAAGATGGTTTTAATGGTTGAAGATGACGGTGTTGGATTTGATATGAGCCATTTAGAAAAAATGCGGAAAGACCATTTTGGTCTCTTTATTATGGAGGAACGGGCACGTCTTGTTAGGGGAAGACTTAAGATTATAAGTAGACCAGGAAAAGGCACACGGGTAGAATGCAGTCTCCCCCTGAATTCATAATATTGTAGGTAATTCTTCCTATGAATAAATAGGTATTCTTATTCATTGCATCTGTTTTTTTATTAATTTATAATAGACCATCTTAAAGGGATGAATTCTCTGGCCATCTCTTTATACCTTCTCCAATAGGGGCTGGGAAGGGTTCTCCCAGCCCCTGTCAAGGGCTGTTTGTTAAGATTCTGTCTAAATAAAAAAGGGGGTGTTATGGATAAGAAGAGGATTCTAATATGCGACGATGAAGAGTCGATAAGACTCCTTTTGAGTGAAGCATTGAAAGACGATTATGAAGTGGTGGAGACCGGTGATGGTCATGATGCCTTGAGGATGGTGACGAAAGAGCACTTTGACCTGTTGGTGATTGACATCAAGATGCCCCAGATGCATGGCATTGAGGCGATAGAGCGGATTCGGGCACGGAACAATAAGATTCCGATTATTGTCTGCACCGCATATCAGAGACTTGAGGATGATATTGTTCTGAAGACCTCAGATGTCGGCGCATTCTTTAGCAAACCGATTGACATAAAGGAGTTCAAACAGAAGGTTTTTGAGATGATAGGTGTTTAAACATTTAATGGGCCCTAAGAGATTTCTTCTTATCGAAGGTAACCAGGAAGAGGTTGAATTGATCAATCAGTTTCTGATTAAATGCGAACCTCAATTTCAGTGTGAGGCTGTAAGCAATTTGGAGTCTGCGATTGACTATCTTACGAGTGAAAAATTTGACATCGTTTTAGTTGATCTGGGGCAATCGGAGATTACGGATCTATCGCTATTTATAAACTTGAGAAATTATGTTCAGGAGATTCCGATTGTTGTTCTGGTTGAACCTGAACAAGAATTTCTTGGTGTAAAGGCCTGCCAGTCTGGTGCTCAGGACTATTTTATTAAAGATTACACCGATGTCAGACTCTTTAAAAAAATTATTCGTTATGCACTTGAACAATCGGCAATAGAGAATGAACTCCGTTCTCTGAAACTTATTGATGAACGGACCGGACTTTACACGCGTCGCGCATTTTTGGTCCTGGGACAGCACTACTTGAGACTTGCCAATCGAACTGCCCGCGGTCTTATCCTCTTTTATATTTTATTGACCAGGGGCGGTGATGATGTAGAGATTGTTAAGGCGGTTGCTCATATTCTCAGGCAGAGCTTCCGCAGGTCTGATATCATCGCCTGTTTTGGCGGTGGGCAATTTTTTGTGCTGGCACTGGAATCGCATAAGGATAGTGTCAGGATTATTACTACACGGCTAAAGAATAATCTTAATGTCCTGAACATCAAGCAGAATAATCTATCTGGCAAATGGTTCGATATCAGTGCAGTATTTTATGAACCTGGTTCGCGGAATTCCATTTCTTTTCTCATTGCGCAGGCATATAAATTGATAGAGGAACAGGTGTGAATTCACCGGCCAGAGCTCAACCCAGAATAATCATCGTTGAAGACGAAAGAATTGTCGCTGAGGATATCAGGCGGATTCTTGAAGAACACGGTTATGAGGTCGTCGGTATCGCAACTACAAAAAAGGAGGCGATTGAGAAGATTGAGAAAGAAAAACCGGATCTGGTGCTGCTGGATATCATATTGAATGGAAAGCCCGATGGTATAGATACCGCTGAATATATTCGTAAATATTTTCAGGTCCCGGTCGTCTATCTCACTGCATATGCAGAACCTGAATTTCTGAAACTGGCAAAATTGACTCAGCCCTATGGATATATTATCAAACCGTTCAGTAGTAAGGAACTCTATTCAAATATTGAGATTGCCCTTTATAAAGATAAGATGGAGAAAAGGTTTGCCCACCTCAATGCGGTTTTGCGTGCAGTCAGGGATGTGAATAAGCTTATTATCACTCAGAAGGAGACTTCGGGATTGATAAAGGGGGTGTGTGACCGATTGGTCAATACAATCGGATTTGAGAATGCCTGGATCCTCCTGTTCGATGATAAACTCCGTTTTATCAGTGCCGAGCAGAGTGGAGGTATAAAAAATTTTAGTGACTTGCTCGAGCAACTAAAAACTGGAATATACCCACCCTGTGTCCAAAAAGTATTGGAGGCTTCAGAATATCTTTTGATAAAAGAGGCTACAATATGCAGGGATTGTTTATTGAATCACCGGAAAGGGGATATCTGGAGGATCGTCGGTAAATTAAAGACCCCGGATAGGCTTTACGGCCTTCTGGTTTTAACCGCTTCTACAGATTATATCCTGGACAAGGATGAGCTGGACCTCTTCAATGAGTTATGTGCAGATATCGGTTATGCCCTCAATAACATCGAGATTGCCCAGGACCGTATCAAGAAGACCGTTATGCTCGAGCAGAGTCTTGAGACTTCGAGAAAAATTCTGACTCAGACTGTGGGTGCCTTGATTTCCGCTCTGGAAAAAAGGGATCCCTATGCAGCTGGCCATTCCCGGCATGTTGCCCGTCTGGCCAAGACCATAGCGATTGAGCTGGGGTTTTCTCCGGAGAAGACCCGCTCTGTGCATATTGCAGGCCTTTTACACGATATCGGAAAAATATATGTTCCGGCACAGATTCTCTACAAACCCGGTCAGCTGACCGGACCTGAATATGAGATTGTAAAAAAACATTGTCAGGTTGGTTATGACATTCTGAAGAAGGTCGATTTTTACTGGCCAATCGCTAAGGTTGTTCTTCAACATCACGAAAGAATTGATGGTTCTGGTTATCCCTATGGTATTGCAGGAGATTCGATACTACTCGAGGCGAGAATTCTTGGTGTTGCCGATGTAGTTGAAGCAATGTGCTCACATCGTCCTTATCGTCCTGCACTGGGTTTGGATAAGGCACTTTATGAGATTAAGACGAAGCGCGGTGTTGTATATGATGCCCGGGTTGTAGATACCTGTCTCAGGTTATTTAAAGAGAAAAAATATCAATTTTCATAAAAATGGAGTTTAGGGTCGAGTCGCTGGATTCAGTTACTAAGGCATTGAAAAGACTGAAACAGCAGATATCGGAATTGGAAAATCTGGAGCGTGCAGAGAAAACAGCCAGAATCAATCTCAAGGCAAAGGTGGAGAAGTTGCGCAGGGCTTTAATGGACACCATTCATACGCTGGCACGATTGGTGGCGATGCTCGATAGATATACTGCGGGACATCAGACAAGGGTGAGTCAACTTGCCAGTGCTATTGCTCAGGAGATGACCCTGCCTGAGGAGACCGTGGATCTACTCAGGATGGCAGCGCTTATTCATGATATCGGTAAGATATATATACCTGCAGAGATTCTCAATAAACCTGCGCGACTCACTCCAGAAGAGTTTGATAGGGTAAAGATGCATCCCCAACTGGGATATAATATTTTGATGCAGATAGATTTCCAGCGTCTGCTGGGGCAGATAATTCTTCAACATCATGAAAGGATTGATGGTTCAGGATATCCACAAGGTCTTACACGACCAGAAATACTACTTGAGGCCAGAATCCTTGCGGTTGCTGATGTGGTTGAGGCGATGTGTTCAGACCGTGCATATCGTCCTGCTCCGGGACTGAGCGAGGCATTGAAAGAGATTAATAAGAATCGTGGAATACTTTACGACCCTGATGTGGTGGATGTCTGTATTAAAATTTTTAAAGAGAAGAATTTTAAATTCTGACAATTTCAGGGAATCTGGTTTATCTGGTTTGTCTCGTTTTTCTCGTTTCTCTGGTTTTTCTGGTTTGTCTGGTTGAAAAAATTGAGACTCTGAAACAAGTTCAGAATGACAATGTTATTATCCAGAATCAAGAATCGAGCATCGAGTGTAATGACTCAATGACCAATGTCTTAATGACTAAATATTTTTATCCCTCCTCATCTGATATGCTGATTCACTATCCACTGATCCGCTGATATTCTGATATGCTTCTCCTCGGTATGCTGATTCACTGCCCACTGATACCCTGATATCCTGATATGCTTTTCATCCAGAATCAAGAATCAAGTATCGAATATAATGACTCAATGACTAACTGTTTTTGTAAACCATTATGTGTATTGACATTAAACCTGGTTTTGATATAATCAAATATGTGCGGAATAGTTGGTTATATAGGAAAGGACAATGCAACAAGGGCCTTGATTAGCGGATTGTATCGCTTAGAATACCGGGGTTATGATTCAGCGGGTATTGCCCTGCTTACCAAAGATAACATTTTTTTAAAGAAGGTTGCAGGTCGGGTAAGTGAATTGGATAATGCGATTCGGGACAGGGTTCCGGATGCCAGTATCGGCATCGCCCACACCCGATGGGCAACCCATGGTGTGCCCAATGACATTAATGCCCATCCCCATACTGATTGTGAAAAAAGATTTGCCGTCGTTCATAATGGTATTATTGAGAATTACCGCACCCTGAAAAAATTTCTTGAGAAGAAGGGGCATAGATTTGAGACAGATACTGATACCGAAGTGATACCCCATCTGATTGAAGAGTTTTATGACAATGATCTAATGTCGGCAGTAAAGAAAGCTTGCAGTTATTTCAAGGGAACCTATGGCCTGGCAATAATCTCTCTTGCCAACCCTGATTGCCTTGTTGTTACACGAATGGGAAGTCCACTCGTAATCGGTAAGGGTAAGGATGAGTATATTGTTGCATCTGACCTTGCTGCAATTATCAGCTATACTGATAAGGTAATCTATTTGAATGATGGTGATGTCGCGGAGATTCACCCTGACCGCCTGCGGATAGAGAGTCGTGAGTTCGGCCCGGTCGCCCCGGAGATTGAGCGGGTTACCCTGAGCTTAGAGCAGATCGAGCGCGGTGGTTATAAGCATTTTATGCTTAAGGAAATTTATGAACAACCAGTAATTCTACGGGATACGATTCGGGGCAGGCTCAATTATGAAGAAGGTATTGCCCGACTCCACGGAATCGCCAATTATATTGAGAAGCTAAGGGATGCGGAAAGGATTATCATTATCGCCTGTGGAACATCCTGGCATGCGGGGTTGATTGGTGAATATATGATTGAGTCTTTGGCTGAGATACCGGTTGAGGTCGAATACAGTTCTGAATTCCGTTATCGAAGGCCGGTACTTAAAAAGGGAACGATTTGCATTGTGGTGTCTCAATCCGGTGAGACAGCAGATACACTTGCTGCATTGAGGGAGGCAAAGAGGCATGGTGCTACAGTTTTGGGGATCTGTAATGTGGTAGGAAGTAGTATTGCGCGGGAGACCGATGCGGGAATATATATCCACGCAGGACCAGAGATAGGTGTTGCCTCAACCAAGGCGTTTATGGCCCAGATTATGACCTTTGCCCTCCTTTCTCTTCTTCTGGGTCGGTTGCGTCGTCTTCCAGTTGATGAGGGCAGGGATATTATTAACGCAATAAGGAGGATACCGGACCAGATTCAGTCCCTGCTTGAGGAGTTGCCTGGGCAGATTAAGGAACTTGCTCGCACATTCAAGGACCACCGCAATTTTCTCTATTTAGGCCGGGGCTATAATTTTCCGGTGGCATTGGAAGGGGCATTAAAATTGAAAGAGATATCGTATATCCATGCGGAAGGTTACCCTGCAGCCGAGATGAAACACGGTCCGATCGCCCTGATTGATAAGAATATGCCGGTGGTTGTGATTGCAATAAAGGATGCAATCTATGACAAGGTTATCTCCAATATCGAAGAGATCAGGACACGGCAGGGGATTGTGATTGCAGTCGGTTCTGAAGGTGATTCACAATTGAAGAAGAATGTCGACCATATTATCTATGTGCCCAAGACCCTGGATCACCTGTACCCACTCTTAACCATTCTTCCCCTACAACTTCTCGCCTATTATATCGCTGACTTCAGAGGACTCGATGTTGATAAACCTCGTAATCTCGCCAAGAGTGTAACGGTCGAGTGATTTGAGGATTGATCGATTAAAAAGAGAACAGTTGAGACTCAATTCACGGGTGAGGATTGAGAAGTTAAAGAATAGAATTAAATACATTGCAGGTGTAGATGTTGGTCGTAATCAGACTATGCTCTTCGGTGCAGTGGTAGTTTTGTCGTTTCCTGAATTGCAAATTCTGGAATCAACCTGGGCAAAGGTGCAGGAAAGATTACCTTATATCCCGGGCTATCTTTCATTTCGTGAGGTTCCAGTAATCTTACGGGCATATAAAAAGTTGAAGCGAAGGCCTGAGTTGATCCTTGTGGATGGCCAGGGTATTGCCCATCCCCGTAGATTCGGACTTGCCACCCACCTCGGTGTCTTACTCGATTTACCGACAATCGGTTGTGCAAAGTCTCATCTCTGGGGTGATTATCAGATGCCGGCATTAAGAAGGGGTTCTTTTGAATTCTTGAGGTTCAATGGCGAGAGGATTGGACTTGTCCTGAGAACGAGGGATGGGGTGAAACCGCTATTTGTATCACCAGGCCATCGGGTGGATTTTGAAGACTGCCGCGATTATGTTCTCAATTCCACAACACGATATCGAATTCCTGAACCACTCAGGCAGGCACATAGACTGGCTACTGAAAGGGCAAGGGGTTGGGATGTCTGAGGTGCGGCGAGATATTATTACCGATACCTGGGTAATCGTTGATACCGAGAACGATAAGATTCCTAAACTGCCAAGAATTGAATATAGCAGATCAGATAGATGTCCATTTTGTGTCGGGAATGAGGCACAGACTCCATCTGAGGTATTTGCAATCAGGGAACAGGGGCCTCGGGATGGTCCGGGCTGGCAGGTTCGGGTTATCCCCAATATTAATCCGATTCTCAAGGCGGGTGGTGAATTGATGAAGAGCGGAGTGGGGGTTTATGATAAGGTATCAGGGGTCGGCGCCAGCGAGGTGATTATCGAGTCACCGGAGCATATTGTGAATTTCTTCGAATTGAGTGAGGAACAGATCGGGCTTGTGCTTGAGGCCTATCGCCAGAGAATCCTCACGCTCCACAGGGATCAAAGAATCCGTTATGTCCTGATCTTCAAGAACCACCGACCCCAGGCCGGAGCATCGACCATCGAGCATACCCATTCTGACCTTATTGCCCTGCCCGCCATTCCAATAAGGATTAAACAGAAATTATCCGGGGCAAAAGAGTATTACGAGTTTAAAGAGCGGTGTATATTCTGTGATATAATTAAACAGGAGATAGAGATGGCGGATCGGTTGGTATTCCAGAATGAGAGGTTTGTGGTAATCACACCTTATGCATCGAGGTTTCCGTTTGAGATATTGATTCTCCCCAAGGAACATTCCCATAGCTTTTCATTGATTGATGAGGGTGGAATAAAAGACCTGGCAAAGAGCTTGAAGAGAATTTCAAAGACATTGAGTGATGTGGTCGATGATCCGCCGTATAATTTAATACTTAATGACTGTCCAAATCTATTTCCTCGAGCCGATTACTGGAAGACAATAAAGGCTGATTTCCACTGGCATATAGAGATTACTCCCCGTCTGCATCGCACCACCGGGTTTGAATTGGGAACAGGATTCTATATTAATCGGTATGCACCAGAGCGTGCCGCAGCGGTTCTGAGGAGCAACCTATGATAAGGGCGATAATCTTTGATCTGGATAACACCCTGGTCGATTTTATGGCAATGAAAGAAGCTGCGATTGAAGCTGCGGTGCTGGCGATGATTGATGCAGGGTTGAAACTATCCAAAGAGGAGGCGAAGAAGAAGATATACAGAATCTATGAGGAGGAGGGGATTGAGGATCAGAAGGTTTTTGATAAGTTTTTGAATAAGGAGTTTGGGACGATTGATTATCGTATCCATGCCGCAGGTATCATCGGCTATCGTCGGGCACGGGAGGCGGCTCTGGTCTTATATCCACATACCCATCTCGTTTTGATGGAACTTTTGAAAAGGGGGATAAAGCTTGCAGTGGTGAGTGATGCCCCACGGCTTCAGGCCTGGCTCAGATTGTGCCAATTGAATCTTCACCATATATTTGATGTGGTAATTACATTTGAAGACACATTCAAGCGGAAACCAGACCCGGAGCCGTTTAAACTTGCCCTGCAAAGATTACAGGTTAAGCCTCAGGAGGCGATGATGGTGGGTGACTGGGCAGAAAGGGATATTGTGGGTGCAAAACTTCTTGGGATGCAGACGGTATTTGCCCGGTACGGGGATCGATTTGGCACGAAGAATTCAGGAGCTGATTATGAGATTGATGATATAATGCAGCTTCTCGATATTGTCAGCAGAACAGATGAAGCGGATTCTGGTTAGCGCCTGCCTTCTCGGTATAAACTGCCGATATGATGGTGGTAATGCATTCCGAAAGACGGTTCTGAAATTACTCCGTAATAACTATGTGATTTTTGCCTGTCCTGAACAGCTTGGTGGACTCACCACACCAAGACCAAGGAATGTTATAAGGGGAAACCGGGTTGTGAATGAAGAGGGTAAGGATGTTACCCAAGAATTTTATCAGGGGGCAAGGGAATTTTTGAAGATTGCACGGATGTTTGAGGTTGATGAACTTGTTCTCAAGGCCCGTAGTCCATCCTGTGGTAAGAACGGTATCGTTTCGAAATTGTTGAAGGCCAAGATTAAGACTACCTATATAAGATGATATTGCTTGTTCTTTTTCTTCAGCTCCTTCCATTAGAAGAGAAGATTGTCTACCAGACATTTGATGAAGGAAAGAAAGGGGAGATTTATATTACATCAAGAAGGGATAGTCTCGGTTATCATATCTTCTACCATTCGGACCGGGATATTGAGGTAATTCTGGATACCGTTGCGCTGGGAACTATCTATATCGAGAAATTTGTTAAGAAGAAACTCGAGCTGAAGATTGAGAAGAATGGTGTTTTCAAAGTCTATTTTAAGGGGAGGAGGCATAAATATCGTGAGCGTGGTCCTGTCTATGACCGTCATACCCTCGACTTCGCCCTGCGTGGATTTTCGTATCATCCGGATTTCAAGAAGATTATTCGATTGCATGTCCCGGAGTTTATGGTCATCAACGCTGACATCAAGGTGCTGGGCGAGGAATTTGTAGTAACCCCGGCCGGAAGGTTTTTATGCTGGAAACTGCAGATGAAGCCGAGGGTCTTTTTTGTCCGCTTGAAGTTCTACTTCTGGATTGAAAAGGAAGCACCACATCGCTTCATAAAATACAGTGACTCATCAGGTAAGCATAGCATTTTCTTGAAATCCTGGGAAGGGGAGTAGGCCTTGCTCGGTTGACGATCAGGATAATATTGTTATAATAGGTATCTGATGAAGATAACCATTGCTCAACTCAATCCCATAATTGGTGATATCAAGGGGAATTTAGAGAAGATGAAGGATGTGATTCAGAGGTATGATAACTCTGACCTGATTGTCTTTTCTGAATTATTTCTGGTGGGTTACCCACCCCGGGATTTATTGGAGAGAAAATGGGTGCTCCAGGCAGTGGAGCGGGCGATCGAACAGTTGAAAGGGATTTCAAAGAATGCGGGTTCCACCGGAATCCTTTTTGGTGCACCGGTGTCCACCCATAGAAACTTTGGTCGGGGTCTTTATAATGCCGCAGTCCTGATTTATCAGGGTAAGCTTATTATGTGTCAGCATAAATCTTTACTGCCCACTTACGATGTTTTTGATGAGGCGAGATACTTTGATCCAGCTGAGGATATCGGGGTGGTTGAATTCAAGGACGAGGTGCTCGGCATTTCCATTTGTGAGGATGCCTGGAATATCCCTGAACCCTGGCAGAAGCAGGTCTATAAGATTGACCCGATAAGTATTCTGGCCAAGAAGGGAGCAACAATTTTTATTAATATCTCGGCTTCGCCTTTCTACATAAACAAAGAAAAGATAAGGTTTAAGATTATGAAGGACCATACCCTCAAATACCGTGTTCCATTCATACTGGTGAATCAGGTCGGGGCGAATGATGAGCTTATCTTTGATGGACGTAGTATATGCATCGATGCGAAGGGCTTTCCGGTTGAGGTATTTCCACCCTTTAAGGAGTGTGTAAAGACGATTGATACAAAGGCTGAAGGAAAAGAGGATGGTTTCATACCTCAGGATGAGATTGAGAGCCTTCACAATGCGCTTGTGCTGGGCATTCGTGACTATATGCGAAAGTGTGGATTTGAGAAGGCAATTATCGGACTCTCCGGTGGTATCGATTCCGCAGTTACCTGTTGTCTGGCGGCTGAGGCGATCGGGCCGAAAAATGTCCTTGCGGTAACAATGCCTGGTCCATACTCGTCAAAGGGCAGTGTTGAAGATTCACAAAAATTGGTAGACAATCTGGGGATTAAATTTATAGAGGTGCCGATTAAACAGATTTACCTTTCATATCTCGATTCCCTGCGTCCACATTTTGAGGGCCAGAAAGAGGATATTACTGAGGAGAATATCCAGGCGCGGATCCGGGGTAACATCCTTATGGCACTTTCCAATAAATTTGGTTATCTGGTGCTTTCGACCGGGAATAAGAGCGAGCTGGCAGTCGGTTATTGCACCCTTTATGGAGATATGACCGGTGGACTGGCGGTGATATCAGATGTTCCCAAGACAATGGTTTATAAACTTGCCCATTATATCAATCGCAGTTCAGAAGTTATTCCAGATGCGATTATCAAAAAGGTTCCGTCAGCAGAGTTGAAGCCCGGGCAGACTGATCAGGATACCCTGCCCCCTTATGAAATTCTTGACCAGGTATTATATCACTATGTTGATGAGGGGTGTTCAGCTGAAGAGATTATTGCAAAGGGCTTTGACCCGGAGACAGTACGCTGGATTGTCAAGGCAGTGAACCGCAATGAGTATAAGCGGAGGCAGGCGGCACCGGGTCTCAAGGTGACCACCAAGGCATTTGGTATGGGAAGGAGGATGGTTATTGCAGCAAGATACGAATATTAAAAAGAAAAGGGTTCTTTTCATCTGTACCCATAATGCGGTCCGTTCCCAGATCGCCGAGGGTTTTCTTCGTAGCTTGTATGGGGATCGATATGAGGTTTTTAGTGCAGGGACCGAACCGATGAGGATAAATCCTTATGCTATTAGAGTGATGGAAGAACTCGGGATAGATATTTCAGAACAGCGGGCAAAGCCTCTGGTGCGGTTTCTGGGTGACAGATTTGACCTTGTAGTCACGGTCTGTAATCGGGCTCGTGAATGCTGTCCATTCTTTGCTGGGGCAAAAAGGGTTGAGCATAAGGGCTTTGATGACCCGGATAGATTTGTGGGTAATGAAGAACAGATTCTTGCGAAATTCAGGAATCTGCGGGACCAGATTAAGAACTGGATTGAAGAAAGATTCAGGACGGTGGTTGAGAAACCCCAGTGCTAGTGGTTTCTGCGATTATTTGAGGATTTACTCTTTCCTGTATTCCTGAGTTTACTTCAGGGTCTTTTGAGATCTTTTATCACCGCGTATGCAGGCAGAAAAACAGGTAAGTTAAAAAATTCATTTTCATAGTATCAGATTTAAGATACTACCCACAATCAGGGCTGAGAAAATCATTATGAGCGCAGATTTTAGCATATCCAGGAATCCAAGTTCCTTAAGCAGGACTGCGAATGTCGCGACACAGGGAAAATACATTGTTAGAACAACACTGGCGATAATTAGCTGTTTCAGACTGAGCCCAAGGGGCACGAGCATACCAACTGCCAGGTCCTTTCTCAAGAATCCGATTATCAAGGCGGCCACAGCCTTCAGGGGGAGGCCAAGAAGCTTAATAACGACCGGTGCGGTTATCTGGCCCAAGAACTCTATTATACCCAAGGAATAGAGAAGATTGACAATAAATACACCGAGCAGGACAAACGGTATTGCATCGTGGAGAAACCATCGGATACGCATCCAGACCTTTTTCAAAAGGGCACCAAAATAGGGAAGACGGTAGGGTGGAATTTCAACGAAGATCTCAGGACTTTCACCTTTGATGGTCAGGTTCATCAGGATTCCTGCAATCAACCAGACCAAAAATAGCGTAAAAAATACCGGGGCCAATCCTCGAACACCATATTTTCCTAAAAGACCGAATACCATAGCGAGTTGGGCCATACAGGGAATTGCAATTGCCATAAGGGTGGCAGCGATGAATCGTTCTCTTTTTGATTCGAGCACCCTTGTGCCCAGCGCCCCAGGAACATTACAGCCTAAACCGAGCATCATCGGAACGATTGCCATTCCGTGGAGTCCAACAAGGTGCATCGCCTTGTCAATTAGGATTGCCAGCCTGGGCAGATACCCGGAGTCCTCAAGAAAGCTGAGGACAAAATAGAATGCAATGACATAGGGAAGCACCGCGGCAATCGGGACATACAGTCCCGTGGTCAAAAGGCCGAATGATTGGCCAAAGTCGATTTCACCGTTGATCAATTCACCGATCAGGATGTCGTGGATTATGCCCTGTCCATTTAACAGCTGGGAGATTTGTGTTACTACCGGATACCAGAGATAGTCGAATAATGGTTCAAATATATAACTGATGAGGCTTTCACCGATTGTTCTTATGATAACAAAGATGAGTATTAGGATAGCCAAGGCAATGGGTATTCCGGTCCAGGGGTGGATCGTTAGATCGCTCAGTTTTTCAAACAGGGTGTGATGTTTGTGTCTGATTACCTGAACCTGAGTGATGACCTTGCCGATCTCATGCCAGCGTTCCTGGTCTACATATCGATATTCTCCTTTCTTCGCCTCACCCAGTCTTGAGATAAGTTCCTTTATACCCTCGCCGGTGATGGCGATAGTAGGCACGACCACAACCCCGAGTAGTTCCTGGAGTTTCTTGAAATTAATTGAGATGCCGATATGGTGTGCCTCGTCCCAGAGATTTAGCGCTATGATCACCGGAATATCTCTTTTCAGTAACTGGAGGGTGAGGTTGAGATTTCTCTCTAAGTTTGTTGCATCGATGACATTGATGACGATACTATCTTTCTGCTTTATTGCATTTTCGAGGATATCTACTGCAACCTCCTCGGCAGGTGATGTTGGTTCCAGACTGTATGTTCCGGGAACATCAATAACTTCAACTTTTTCGCCCGCATAATGGACACAGCCTTTGCAGAATTCAACCGTGGTGCCAGGATAATTTGAGGCGATTACCCCGACACCGGTGAGACGCGAAAATATGACACTCTTACCAACATTCGGGTTTCCTATTAAAAGGATTTTTTTAATTTTCTTAATTCGGTCTTTTTCTGCAGTTAAGCCCTGGGACTTATTCATCTGATTATGGTTTGGCCTTTTCAACGAAGGGTTGCACAATTACGCGTCGCGCCATACCGAAACCGAGGGCAAGCTGGGTGTTACCGAGTTTAACAATTACCGGACCTTTCATTATCTGGGCACTAATCTTTTCGATTTCCACCCCTGGTCTTATACCCAGGGCTTCCAGTTTTTTTATAATTCCAAAACCGCCCGCAATTTTGATGATCCTGCCGTGTTCACCTGACCTCATTCTGGTGAGCTCTATCGATTTCATAATTTCTCCTTTTTTCTGCATTCTGCACAGAGCCCATACAGTTCCATACGGTGCCAGTCAACGAGGAATTTATGCCGACGGGCGACTTCCTCCTGGAGTTTCTCTATTTTCGGTTCTTCGAATTCGATAATCTTGCCGCAACGCTCACAGACTAAATGGTCGTGATGTTTTGGCCCATGCACCGGCTCAAACCTAAGCATACCATCCTTAAAGATACACTCCCTGGCCAGACCCAATTTGGTGAGGAGGTTCAGGGTGCGATATACCGTTGAATAGCTAATTTTGAAATTCATCTTTCGTATTTCATTATATAGTTCTTCAACACTGAAGTGGCGATCACGATTCATAAAATATTCGACAACCAAAGAGCGCTTGGCCGAACTTTTTAGCGGTTTTTTTAGTTTCAATCGGTAAAATTTTTCCAGTGTCTGTCGGTTCATATCTTCCTTTCAATTTTGATTTTGAAAATCATTTTCATTTTTTATTATAATAATAAAAAGAGATTTGTCAAGGTTTTTAAAAAGGTTTTCGGCTTGATAATGGAAAAAGATTAACTATAATTTCTTATGGACAAGAAAGAGGTTTTGAAGAAGATCCCGGCGGTTGACAGAATATTGAACTGGCCCGAGGTTAAGGTCTATTCATCACAAATCGCCAATCCATATTTGAGCAAACTCGTGCGAATGAAGGTAGCTGGATTCAGGGAAAGGGTCGTTGTAGGTGAAGAGGTGAATATCGCCTCTCTGAAATCTGATTTCCTTAGACAACCATTGGTGGTGGGATTATTATTGAGCCCAAGGCGGTGAAGGCTAAGGGATTTGATGAGGAGTTGATTCAGCATCTTCAAAGAATAGAGGCCGCCGAGCCGGTCGTTATGTTTGAGGAAAATCTTCTTCTCAATTTTGAACTTCCTCGTAAGATAGAGGAAATCACATACGACCTCAATTTAGAAAGGGGTGAGGTCAGTGAATTATTAAATCGTATGGTTGGAGATAATAAAGTTCTCTGTGTAGATGAAAAGAGAAAATTGTATTATCATCAGAAGAGCTATGAGAAATTGAAGAAGATGATAGTTGAAGAACTTAAAGGTTATCATCAGAAAAATCCCACACATATCGGTATGCCTCGGCAGGAGTTACTCAAGAAAATCAGCCGGGGACTTGATAAGAGCCTTTTGAACTTTGCACTTAAGCAGATGGATAGAGAGAAGCTCGTGCGTATAAATGTTGATTTCAAGATAAGCTTCTTCGATTTCAAGGTTCGTCTCGACCCTGACTTGAGTCGTCTGGCCAAAGCTATTGAGGATATTTATCTTAAGGCGGGCTATAAGACCCCAGGTTTTTCAGAACTTAAAGACAGAGGCCTTGGAGATGAGAGGTTGTTAAAAAAGGTTTTTCAGTATCTTCTTGAATCCGGGGTGCTCGTTGAGGTCGGGGAATCGAGGGTATTCCATAGAAAGTTTGTGGAGGAGGCAGAAAAGAGGTTGGTCGAATTTTTGCGTTCCCATAATGAGATAAGGGTTTCTCAATTTAGGGATCTCATTGGCGCAACTCGAAAATATGCCCTGCCTTTATTAATCTATTTTGATACAAATAATGTTACAATAAAAAGGGGTGTTGTCAGGGTTTTAGGCCAGAAATACCGCTGATTAATTTTTGACCAAACTTTATCTGGTTTCTCTGGTTTAAATAATGACGCAATGACAAAAATTAACATATCTATTTTGCAGACTCCTCACCATTTTTCCATATTAGTTTTTAGGGAGTTTCCTAAATCGGAAGTGAATCATTATATTAATCTCTTGAATTTTAATTATATCTGATTAAAATAGCAGGTGATAGACATTTCGGCTATTTGTCTCAACCGATTTAACAAGGAGGTTGATGATGATCGATCATGAGAAGGAGTTAGAGGAAGAGATAAATGAGTTGAGGCAGGAGATTGAGGATTTTAGAAAGGAGAAGGAGAGGGTTCGTTTGATTGTCGGCAGGATTGGTGGAGTGCCGACATTCAATTCCCGAGTCTTTAATATTATTTTTGTAATCGCAATCTTTTTCTGTCTGATAATTTCTGTTTTTACGAGGGACACACTAAGATTGATAGCCCTTGAAGTTGCCATTGCGGCGATATCAGCAAAGCTTATCTACATTATGCATAATCAGGCCAGGGTAAATCACTTTGAGCTCTGGATTCTTTCATCATTGGAATGGCGCATCAATGAGTTGCATAAAAAAATGAATAAACTCTATGAGGAGATTGCACAAGAAGGTTTTTCAGAGCAGGGTGATGAATAGTTCGGGTTTAGAAGACCTCCAAGGGGTCGACATCGATCTCTAATGAATAACCCTTTGTTTGGTAGAATTTCAGAAAATTCAATTTCCTGAGCGAAAAGTTCTTTTTCAGCTTTAGAAGTATAAATACACGATAGTCTTTTCTGATTTTGTAGTAGTATGAACGGTTGGGACCCAAGAGCTTTAAGCCCTTGATACGATGTAAAATATTGAATAACCTATCTGCCTCTTTCCAGAGCAGGTGTTCATCCTTTCCTCTGAATCTCAGAATAATCAATTTTGAGAAAGGTGGGAAATTCAATTGCCGACGCAATTTCATCTCCCGGGCATAGAATTTCGGATAATCCTGTAACTGGCTGAAGAGGATTGTATATTGTTCAGGATGGAAGGTCTGGATTATCACCTGGCCCGGTTTCCTGCCCCTTCCTGAGCGTCCAGCGACCTGGGTGAGGAGTTGAAATGTCCTTTCACCACTTCGAAAATCAGGAAGATTGAGGATTATGTCAGCATTTACGATACCCACAAGCGTGACATCCGGAAAATCAAAGCCTTTGGTTACGAGTTGGGTTCCTAAAAGCACCCTTGCCTCTTTCCTCTCGAATAACCTGAGTAGTGATTCGGCCTGGCCTGGTTTCCTTACCGAGTCTCGATCAAGCCTGAGAATCATTGATTCCATTCTCTCCGGTCTAAATTCCATCTGGACCAACAATTTTTTGAGCATATCCTCGATTCGTTGGGTTCCGGCACCGCGATACAAAAGGGTTTTCTTGCCGCATTTTGGACAGATACTGAGCACCGGTGATTTGTAACCGCAGAGATGGCAGGAGAGTTTTGCGGATTCGTTCTTTTCCTGACGGTGGTAGACCAGGGGTATCTGGCAGTAAGGACATTTTACTACATATCCACAAGTCGGACATAAAAGGGATGGGGCAAAGCCCCTTCTGTTAAGGAAGAGAATTATCTGTTCACCTTTTTTTAGTGTTGTCTGGATCTCAGACTCCAATTCTGGGGAGATGAATTTTTTCGATTTATTCTTCAGGTCAATTATTTTTATTGAAGGAAGGGGACGGGCATCGATCCTCTGTTTCAGGGTGAGCAGTTGGTATTTTCCAATCCCGGCATTGTAATATGATTCAATCTGTGGTGTCGCGCTTCCCAGAACAACTATGAGGTCTTCGAATTTGCCACGCATAATCGCCAGGTCACGCGCATTATACCGGGGGTTTCGGGAGTGTTCTTTATAGGAATGGTCGTGTTCTTCGTCTACAAAGATGATCTTCAAATCCGGGATTGGAATAAATATTGTTGAACGTGGTCCAATCACGATTGTGTATTTTCCATCTCTGATTTCGTACCAGAGTTTTCTCCTTTGCGTGGGTCTCAGGTTTGAATGGATTGTTGCTACCTCTGCGCCGAACCTTTCATAGAATCTATCGTAAAGCAGAGGGGTCATTGAGATTTCAGGAACCAATACCAGAACTCTACCTCCACTTTTAAGCACCTCTTCGGTACACCGCAAATAGACTTCAGTTTTACCACTGCCGGTAATACCGAATAGAAGAAAGATTTTGAATTTATTAAAGCTCAGTGCCTCAACTATTCTCTGGATTGCGTTCTGTTGATAGTATGTTGGCCTTGGCGCCTTTGCGATTGTCGGTGGTGCAGATACTTTTTCCTTTGTTTCATATTTTTTAAGAATCTTGGAAGGTAGGGCAAGTTTTAATACATCACCCAATGGTGAGAGATAGTAGTTGGATATCCAGAGGTATAACTTTAAAAGGTTTAAAGGTATAAAATTTTTTTTAACCAATGCCTTGATCGGTCTGATACCCGGCACATCCCTCTGTGAATTGATTTTTAGGACGATGCCATATTTTAGCTTCTTTCTCAAGGGCACAAGCACCAGATCCCCGACCCGTAATTTTTCATCTGTTTTATAGGTCAGGAAGTCAAATTTTGTTCTGGGGATGGCGATATCTACTTTCATCTATGAGATTATAATAAATTCAGGATGAAAGTCAATATAGCGATTAATGGAACTGGGAAAATCAGAAAGAGTTGGGTGGGATGCTTGACAAAGTGTTATTTTTTGCTATGATTAATTATGAAAATGAAATTCAAAATCATTAATCATAAAAGAACAGGTGGGTTTTTCGAGAAGAATAGTCTATGGTCCTGAATAACCTTGAGAATATTCTCGACTCATTTGCGGATGCAATCGTCGCCTTAGATCGGGATTTCAAGATCATAAGTTTTTCCCGGGGTGCTGAACGTATTACCGGATATTCTGCCTATACGGTTCTGGGCAAGAATTTTCAGAAACTTTTTAAAACAGACATTCTAAGTCCCAACGCACCTATGATGAATGTTTTAAAGGACGGTGCCTCAGTAAGTAATCAACGGGGCTACATAATAGATTCTGCAGGCAAAAGAATAAATATTGCGGTAAACGGTTCTCCTCTGAAAAATATTGCTGGTGAAATTGTAGGTTTGGTATTGAATTTCCGTGATGTTGATGAGGTGTATAGGTTATATGCTGCTCTTTATAAAGAGAATGCCCGTATCCTTGCGATATTGAATTCGATTACTGATGGGGTGATGACCGTGGACAATGAATGGCGTATAACGAGTTTTAATCCTGCAGCAGAAAAGATAACTGGATACCGAGCAGAAGAGGTTATCGGTAAGATTTGTGCCGAGGTGATGCGAAGTAAATCCTGTGAGGGTGATTGCCCACTCAGAAGAACGATGCAGACCCAGGCACCGATCTATGATTTTGAAATGGATTTTATTAAAAAGGATGGTGAGGTTGTGCCCATCAGTGTGAATACCGCCTTACTTATTGATGAAGAGGGTGAAATTATTGGCGGGGTAGAGACATTCCGCGATCTATCAATATATAAGAGGCTCACCGAAGAACTGCACCTTAAATACAGCTTTGCCAACCTTATCGGTAAGGATGAGAAGATGCAGAGGATATTTGCATTGATAAAAGAGATCAGCCCGACCTCCACTACCGTGCTTGTTACTGGAGAGACCGGCACCGGTAAAGAACTTGTTGCCCGGGCCATCCATTATAATTCACCCCGCCGGAATCGTCCTTTTGTTAAGATTGATTGTGCAGCCCTGCCCGAAACTCTTTTGGAGAGTGAACTATTCGGATATAAAAAAGGTGCATTTACCGATGCCAAAACAAGTAAACCAGGAAAGTTTGAACTTGCAAATGGAGGGACAATATTCTTGGATGAAATTGGTGAACTTCCTATGTCTATTCAGGCGAAACTTTTGCGGGTGCTGGAACAGCAGGAATTTGAACCATTGGGAGGAACAAGGACGGTAAAGGTTGATGTACGTATCATTGCGGCAACGAATCAGGATTTGAATAAGGCGATGCGTGAAAAAAGGTTTCGCGAAGACCTGTATTATCGATTGAATGTTGTTGTTATTACCCTACCACCTTTACGAGAACGCGTTGAGGATATTCCACTTTTGATTGAACATTTTATCAATATCTTTCGGGAAAAATTCAAGAAGCCGATTAATCGGGTATCTTCAAGGGCAATGGATTTATTGCTCGATTATCCCTGGCCAGGGAATGTGCGTCAGTTAGAACATGCAATTGAACATTCATTTATCCATTGTCAGGGAAGGACCATTGAGACGCATCATCTTCCAGATGAAATTAGAAAGAAGAGTCCAATATCATTGGGAAAAGGTATTGTTCAGTCAGAAAGTCCATTGGAACAGGCTGAAAAGGCAGTTATCCTCGAGGTCTTAAAGGATACCAACTGGAATCAGAAAAAGGCAGCCCGAAGATTGAATATTTCTCGAATAACACTATGGAGAAAACTCAAAAAATACGGTATAACCCCGAGAATTGGTTCTTATTAGTTTCAAATTTGAAATATAATTCAATTGTGAAACACCTTTAAGGTATTCTGTTTTTGAGGTTTAGATTAAATTCTATATTATTTCATTTTTGAAACATTTTTAGAGATTATTCAAATTGAGATAGTATCAGACTGGCTGGTAAAATCTTCTGATTTTTCAAAAGAAATTGTCAATTAGATTTCTGAAACCAGGAATTCTTAACTGGCACGGATTTTGCATATAAATATTGTGAAAGGAGGTAAATATGGGGTTTGGAAGAGGATTTGGTTTTTGGGGGTTTGGCCCCTATGGTTATTATGGTGCTTTTCCCTTTTGGGGATGGGGAAGGGGCAGGGGAAATCCGTTTCCCTTTTGCCGGAACTTTCCCTGGCTTCCCAGATGGTGGTGGGCAACTCCTTATGCCGGACAATATGCTGGTACAATACCATATTATGGATTTTCGTATCCGGGAATAGGTTATCCTTATTATTTCCCTGGTTATCCCTATTCACAGGGTCAAAGCCAGACTTCATAAGGAGGTTATTATGCCATTTGGAATGGGACCAGCAGGTTGGTTTATGTGGCCTTATTTTGCCCAACTTTATCAGAATTGGTTTGCAGGTTATGGATTTCCGTTTCCTGCAATCAGTGAAAAACAGGAGATCGAGTTCTTAAACCAACAGGCGAAATTTTTAGAGGATCAGCTCAACCAGATTAAGGCGCGTATTGCAGAACTGGAAAAGAAAGGTTAAGGAGGTAATAATGGGACATAGATATAGATGGTGGTACCGTATGACCGGGGTTCCAGGATGGATGCGATTCGGTTTTTCTCCTGGCTGGCTTGGATATGGTAATTATGGGCCTGGTGCACATTATCTTCTTTCAGGAAACTGGCCTACGCCTCAGATGAATTATCTCTGGCAGACCGGACAGATTCCTCAGGTTAATGGATCAGTAAATCCTGGATTTGGTACACCTTATGACCCTTATGGTGCAGGTCAGATTAGTCCGGAACAGGAACTTGAGATTCTAAAGGGTCAGGCTGATGAACTTCAGCAGGAGCTGGAGAATATAAGAAAAAGGATTACCGAATTAGAAAAGGAGTAGGTATGAAGATTGCAATTTCATCAACCGGTAAGGAACTCTCTTCAATGGTTGATCCGAGATTTGGTCGTTGTCCCTATTTTATTATACTCGATCCCGATACAATGGAATACGAAGCTATTGATAACCCTAATGTTTCAGCAATGGGTGGCGCTGGTATTCAGACTGCACAGATGATTGCCAACAAGGGTGTTCATACGGTTTTGACCGGAAGTTGCGGACCGAATGCATTTCAGACCCTGGGTGCGGCTGGAGTTCAGGTTATTGTTGGTGTATCAGGTCAAGTTGAAGAGGCGGTTCAGAGATATAAACAGGGTCAATATAAACCGACTCCAGGACCGAATGTCGGTTCTCATACAGGGATGAGTTATCAGAATCCGATTCCACCTGACCCGGGGTTTGGTATGGGAATGGGATTCGGTATGGGCAGAGGGATGGGATGGGGCAGAGGGATGGGAAGGTTTGGCCCGGGTATGGGTTCATTTCCTTTCACGCCTCCCCAGATAAATTCCCAACAGGAGTTGCAATTTTTGAAGCAACAGGCAGATTATTTGAGACAACAGCTTGAGATGATAATTAGTCGTATTAAGGAGCTTGAGTCAAGGGGTGAAGAATGAATAACAATCCGATGGCTGAAGAGGATAAAAGAATTAAAGCGACGCTCGATAAGATAAAAAATAGGTTACTCGTCTTTTCAGGAAAAGGAGGGGTTGGTAAGAGCACAGTGGCAGTGAATCTCGGGATTGCACTGAGCAGACGAAATCAGAAGGTTGGAATGCTTGATGTGGATAT
>MUKB01000127.1 GCA_002049785.1 Caldifarciminota bacterium 4484_100 | reverse complement strand
CAGGCTGAGCTGCAATCTCATATTTGAATTTTGTGTCAAGCTCGCTCAAATTTATTTCTTCCATTATTAAAACCTCCTTCAGAACTGCTCAGGCAATCCCTGCAGTTCTGCATAGGAAAAGACCGGACCATCCACACAGACATATTTTGGCCCGATATTGCACCTTCCACATTTGCCAATACCACATTTCATCCTTCTCTCGAGTGAGGTATAAATTCTTTCAGCCGGGAAGCCGAGTTCAAATAGAACCGGGAGGGTAAATTTTATCATTATCGGTGGTCCATTTTATCATTATCGGTGGTCCGCACACCACTGCATAGGCATCCACTGGGCTGGGCTTCACCTCTTTGGTCACGGTAGGAACAAACCCTACTCGTTTATCCCAACCCGGAAATTCCCGGTCTACGGTAAGATAAAGATTCACATCATCCCGCTTTTCCCATTCAGCAAGTTCATCACGATAAAGAAGCAGACCCGGCCTTCTTGCTCCATAGATAATCGACACTTCATTGAAATCGTTGCGATGGGCGAATATGTAGACCGCCAGAGATCTCAGTGTGGTAAAGGCGAATCCACCTCCGATAATGACAACATTCTTTCCCTTAAATTTATCCACTGGATAATAATTTCCCAAGGGGCCTCTCAGACCGATGATCTCGCCTTCTTTTAGATAATGGAGTGCAGTGGTAACAACACCAACACGGTTGACTGTGAACCTCAAAAATTTCTCTTCGGTTGGTGATGAGGCAATACCGAATGGTGCCTCGCCTTTGCTCAGAACCGAAAGTTGACAGAACTGCCCCGGGAGAAAATCGAATCGCTGCTTTGGGTTACAGAATGAAAGGTCAAATGAGCGCAGGGTTTTATCATCAGATTCAACCCTTATTCTCTCGACCTTCACTGGTATGGGAATATATGGATTACCCTTTTCCATTTAAAAACCCCTTTAATATTTCTCTGATATCAACATTTACCGGACACCTCTGCACACATCTTCCACATCCTACACAACCGAGCACTCCGAAATCATCGATAAGATAATTGAATTTATGCATTACCCGCTGTCGGAATCTCGCGGCGATGGAGGGTCGGGGATTATGACCCGATGCCTCCCTGGTAAACAGAGAAAACATACAGGAATCCCATATTCTAATTCTTACGCCCTGTTCAGTACCCGGTAGTTTCTCATCCTGAATATCAAAACAGTGGCAGGTAGGACAGAGATAACTGCAGAGCCCACAACTCAGGCACCTATTTGAAATCTCATCCCAGACCGGATTATCCCAGCTCTTTTCCAGAATGGATTTAATGTCCTGGGCCTGGAATTTTTCAGAGAGTAAAAGTTGCGCCGCCTCTTTAATCTGTTCTGCCTTTTTTAAATCGTCATCGTCGGGTTCTTTCCATGCCACATCTTCAGCTATTTTAAAAAAGTATATGCCCTTTTCTGAACAGGCCTCTAAAATGAGCGAATCGCCGATGTCTGTAAGAAAAATATCTGCACCCGCTTTACTGAATGGACCAAGACCGGTGCAATTACAGAAACAGGTTGTCGCAGGAGTATTACATCCGATACTAAAGATTAGACTATCCCGATACCGTCCATCCCAATAAGGGTCAAGATACTTACCCTGGGTAAAGACTTTATCCAACACCTTCATTGCCTGGGCATCGCAAGGATGGAGTGCGAATATCGCAACCGGCTTATGCTTCAAAGCGGGTTCTTTTACTGAATTATCCTTATAATGGAGTATCGGCTGGGTCTGGGCAAAGAAAATATCTTTTGGTGATTTGACCGTATTTAAAAAATCAAGCCTCAATTCGTCACCCGGGTTGATTCGAGCAAATTCGATTTGTCCGTTAATTTCTTTCGGACCGAATAACTCATATCTCTTATTAAGGAATTGAATTAAACCATCCAGTTTCGATTTTTCAAGTTTCAATATCTTGCTCATAGGATAAACTCCTGTCTATCCCCTTCATCGAATGTCGCAAGGGCCGGGGGCCTTTCTGGATCAAGCCCGGGGATATAGTTAAACCGCTCTTTCACCTCTTTATTCATCTTCCCATTGAGAAGACCGAGGTCTATAGACATCGGACAAACCCGTTCGCAAAGTCCACAGTCCAGACAACGACCCGTAACATGAAGAATACGAACAATATGGAATAACATTGTATCTGAAAGACCTGTTCCTTTGCCAAACCACTGGGGGTCTGTCTTATCAACAAAGCACTCTTCACAGTAGCACATCGGGCAGGCATTTCTGCAGGCATAACAGCGGATACACCTGGAGAATTCATTCTCAAAATAATTCCAGCGCTCATCTGAACCCATCTTCTCGAACTCCATTATCTCGTTGTATCGATTCACATGCTCAACATCCTTTCTTGGCTGGGTGATAAAAATATCAGCATCGAGCGCATCGGGATAGACACACCTGAGGCAGGCCCGTGCAATAACCTCTTCCCGGTTAAGGGAAACCACACTGTCATCCCTCAACCTTATTATAAACTTATCGCCATCTATTGCATAACCAACGATCTCTTTGTCCGGTATCTTCTTGCGAACCCGATTGGGATCGATAACCCCCTGGCAGGGAACCCCGATAATAACAATATCCTCGCGCCTCAACTGTTTTTCTGCAATATACTGGATTACCGCCCGGGCATCACACCCTTTGGCAATAATTCCAGTCTTCTGACCTGGACTATGGATATTCTTTCTTAAAAGATATTTTGCCAGACCCGGACCGCAGGAAAAATCGAAAATCAATCTTTCCGCCGATGCTTCATCTTCAACAATAGTCGGGGTTGCATTAAAAGGCAGACTTCCCTTCTGATATCCGAGCACGAGTTTTACCTTTCCCTCTTTGAGCAGTGCCTTAACCTTTGCCCTCAATTCCTGTTCAATCATCTCCATCGTTTCCTTTCTGAACATTCTTTTTCAACCTCCTTACCGGTCCGAGTTTAGTAACATCCTGGGTGACCTTATTGATTACAGTTGCGAACTTCTCACCCTCCCCAGCCGAGACCCAGGAGAATTGGACTCGTCCCGGTTCGATTCCTATAAATTCAAGTAATGACTTGAGCATTGCAAACTTCCTGCGGGCAACATAATTTCCTGAAATATAGTGACAGTCACCAGGATGACATCCTGATACCAGTACGCCATCAAAACCGTTCTGTAATGCCTTGAGTATAAATATCGGATTAACTCTTCCAGAACAGGGTACCCTGATCACCCGAACATTGGGTGGATATTGAATCCTCGATACCCCGGCCAGGTTTATCGCACCACTTCTGCAGGAGGCTGCGCAAGCACCACAACCCTTACATAATGCCTCATTCACCTCAGCAACACTCTTTTTAACTTTGGGCATAATCTCCTTCTCTTTCAACTCCACCGCGGAATAGGCGCAGACACTGACACAAACTCCGCAACCGACACACCTTACTTCATTAACCCAGGATACTATTCCCTCAGATTCAATATAATGTTTGCTCAAAACAGTGAGTGCCCTTGATGCTGCAGCAGAAGCTTGAATGATTGATTCATCGCTATTCTTGGGACAATGGGCCAATCCACACATAAATACACCATCGGTTGCAAAGTCGACCGGTCTCAATTTCATATGTGCCTCGAGAAAGAAACCTTCTTTATTTAAAGGAACCTTTAAAAGTTTTGCCAGGTCTTTATTTTCCTCGGGTGCAAGAATCGCTGCTGAGAGCACCAGAAGGTCAGCATCGATTGTTATCTTTTTATTCATTAAAGGGTCCACTACCTTCACCCTTAACCTTCCAAACGGGTCTTCTGGCTCTATGGCTTCAACCTCGGGTTTATGGTCTAAATCATATCTTATGAATATAATCCCCTGATCCCTCGCCTGTGAATAGAACTTTTCCATAAGTCCATAGGTTCTGATATCCCGATAGAGTATGTAAATCTCTGTATTGGGATGCCTCTTTTTAACCTGTAAAGCATTCTTTATTGCCTGGGAACAACACACCCGACTACAATAAAGCCTTTCACCTTCGCGCGACCCCACGCATTGAATCATCACAATATTTTTATATCTGGGTAAATTTAAAATAACTTTTTCAAAATCCAACTGGGTAATAACCCGCTTGTGCTTACCATAAAGATACTCTTCAGGCCTTAACTCCCTGGCACCGGTTGCAACAATAACAACACCATGCTCAACCTGGTGCACCTTGCCGTCATCCTCAGTTAAAAATGTCGTTTTATAATTTCCAATATAGCCTTCAATATTCTGAAGTTTTACATTCTTATAAACTTTTATAAGTTTATTCTCTTCTATCTGTTGAACGATTTCACCAAGATGTAGATATCTTAACCTTCGGAAATTCCCACCCAGTTCTTTATCTCTCTCTAAGAGGCAAACTTCATATCCTGCATCAGCAATGACCCGGGCCGCGGTCATACCTGCAAGCCCGGCACCGATCACTAAGGCCTTAGGATTTATTTCAATGGAAAGTCGTTTTAATGGAGAAAGATTCCTTGCTTTGGCAACCCCCATTGCAACCAGGTCTTTTGCCTTTGCAGTTGCAGCTTCAGGTTCCTGCATATGTGCCCAGGAACACTGATCCCGGATATTTGCCATCTCAAAAAGGTATTGATTCAGTCCTGCCTCCCTGAGGGTTTCCCGGAAAAGCGGTTCATGGGTCCTCGGAGTGCAAGCTGCAACCAGGACGCGGTTGAGGTTGTGCTTTTTGATCATCTCTTTTATTGTATTCAGACTATCCTGGGAACAGGCATACATAACATCCTGGGCATATTCAACATTGGGTAAGGTCTTTGCAAATTCAACAACCGCATTGACATCGACTACCCCTGCAATATTTATTCCACAGTGACAGATAAAGGCGCCAATCCTGGGCCGCTCACCGGTAACATCCTTTTCTTCAGGATACTCTTTTTTTGAAACCTTCTCTTGCCTTTTCAGATTCAAAAATCTTGCACAACTGGCTACTGCACCTGAAGCCGACATCACCGACTCAGGAATATCCTTTGGCCCACCTGCAGCCCCGCAAACAAATATACCCTGCCTTGTCGTTTCAAGCGGTGCAAATGGTAGAGTTCGGCAAAAGCCATACTGGTCTAACCTTATATCGGTTCGATCCGAAATCTCGGAGATTGACCTCCTCGGTATCAATCCTACAGAAAGGATAACCAGATCAAATGTCTCACTATCCCGTTTTCCATATTCCTGGGTAAAATGGAGACGCAATCTATTCCCATTACTGATATCTTGAGTAATCTTAGCAACCCTTGCTCGAACGAAGTTCACCCCGAATTGTGATTTCGCCCGCTCGTAATATTTATCAAAGTCCTTACCAAATGCCCTTATGTCCATAAAGAATATCGTCGGTTCTATCTCTTTAATATGTTCCTTGGCGATAACCGCCTGCTTTATTGCGTACATACAGCAAACCGAACTGCAATAATCATTACCATTTTTAGAATCCCGGGAACCGACACACTGAACAAAGGCAATACGCCTGGGCTCGGTACCATCCGATGGCCTTATAATATGCCCTTTTTGTGGACCACTTGCTGAAAGCATCCTCTCAAATTCTATTGAGGTAACGACATCCTTAAAATGTCGGTAACCATACTGTCCGTAATTAATAGGAAGGAACGGGTCAATTCCTGTTGCGATAATTATTGCCCTACAATTTATCTTAATAAATCTATCCTCATCCTCGAACTTTATCGCATTGGCAGGACATGCCTTTTCACACAAACGACAAACACCTTTATTTAGATAGAGACAGTGTTCTGCATCAATAACATAATTTGAAGGCACACTCTGAAGAAAATAGCGGTATATCACCTTACGTTGTCTCAAACCCATATCAAACTCATCGACGATTTTGACCGGACACTTCTCTTCACAATTACCACAGGCAACGCATTTATCCGGATCAACATATCGGGCATACTCCTTGACCGTGCATTCGAAATTACCTGGTTCACCGGAGATTGAAACAAGTTTAGAATAGGGATGAAGATGAATATCAGGATGCCTTGCACATTCGGTCATCTTCGGAGCGAGAATACAGATTGAACAATCGTTGGTTGGAAAAGTCTTGTCAAGTTGTGGCATACGACCGCCGATCGATGGTGTCTGTTCAACAAGATGAACCTCAACACCCATTTCCGCAAGGTCTAACGCCGCCTGGATTCCAGAAATCCCGGCACCAACAACGAGCACAGAATTCCTCTCGCAAGAATTACCCATAATAATTTTTATCTATCCTCATAGGTTGTGAATTGGAGATTTGATTCGATTAATAAAAATTGTATCATACTACATTATATCCATAAGAAGCAGAATGTCAAGAATGATATGCTAACATAAATACTACTTATATATATGAAAATGGTTATTATAATACCAATTAGCTATTGACATTAAAAAGTTTTTGAATATAATAAGTAGAATTTTTTTCTTAACTTTTTACCAACCAAATGAAAGGAGAGTAATATGGCGAAAG
>MUKB01000029.1 GCA_002049785.1 Caldifarciminota bacterium 4484_100 | reverse complement strand
CTCTCCCAGAAGACCTCTGAATTCGTCTCCCAGATCATTGAACTTAAAAACGAAATGTTAAAAAATTTTCAGATGCTGTCAGACCTACTTGTGCGAAGTATCAGCGATGTAGAACAGGGTATCTGCTTCTTGAATTCGGCAGTCGATTCCTTCAATGAAAACAAGAAATTGATGGAAAATCTTAATACCCTAACCAATGAGATGGTTGAATCAACATCACAGATGATCGAACAGTGTAATGAACTTGGTGCTCAATTTCGCAATCTGAAGGAGGAATACGGAAAGATTGAAAAAAATTTCCCCCAATATTTTAATGCAGTAGATACCAGCGCTCAAACATCAGAAAAGATTCTCGATATGCTCAACCACTATGAGAAGGATGTCACAATACTAAAAAAGGAATATAAAACCATAGTATTTCGTGATTCAATTGAGCCCATCACCCTGGACCCCGCAATAAAGACCGATGCCCGAAGTCATGAGGTCATCGAACAGATCTTCACCGGCCTTTTGACCTTCGATTCTGCAAACAACCTCATCCCTGCTATTGCAGATAACTTCACCGTATCCAAGGATGGAAGGCAATGGGATTTCACCCTCAAAAAGAATGTAAAATTTCATAATGGACAGCCCTTGACAGCCAAGAATGTTATGGATACAATAAGACGGGTAAGAAAAGGGCCCAATTTAAACTTTATCGATTATATTAATGAAATGATTGTGCTTGATGATTATCGAATCCGATTTATACTTGAATATCCTTATCTACCATTCCTTGCAAACCTCGCCTGCGGTGTCTGCGATATCACGCCGGATAATTTCAATCCTGAGGCGCCGGTTGGCGCAGGACCATACCGATTTATTGAATGGAATAAGGGAAAGGAGATTGTGCTCGAGGTGTTCAATGATTTCTTTGATGGTCGTCCACCCATTGACCAGATCATCGTGAAGTTCATTGAAGATGATAACGAAGCGGTCGAGCTGTTTCACCAAGGTAAGATAGATATAATGCAGATCACCTCAGATATGATTAAAAAATTCTCTGAGGATGAGCTGGTTTCTGGACCGGTCCTCTCAACTCAATACCTGGGTATCAATGTGCAACCGGATACACCATTCAAGGACAAGAGGGTGCGTCAGGCATTGAACTATGCCTTAGACAGAGAATATTATTGCCGTGTTATTTTAGAAGGTCAGGCCGTACCTGCCCGTGGTGTATTTCCACCGGGATTGAGTTCATATAATCCTGAAATTAAAGGATATTCATATAATCTGGACCGCGCCCGGGAGTTGATGCGTGAAGCCGGATTCGCCAATGGCTTAGACCAAGAATATGCAATCGATGTTAGAGACAGCAAAACCTCGGTACATCGTGCCCAATACCTGAGGGACTGTTTTAAGAAGATCGGCATCAAGATTGTCGTGAATCCAATGCCCTGGAAGGAATTTTTGGAAAGGGGTTATGAAGGAAAGAGCCTCCTGTGCACCAAGAGCTGGATTTCGGACAATGGTGACCCGGACAACTTCCTCTTCCCCCTATTCCATTCCCGAAGTTTTGGCAGCCCTGGTAATACATCATTCTATAAAAACTCTAAGGTCGATGAGATAATTGAAAAAGCCCGTTCCGAACCGAATGTTAAACAACGAATACGATTATATCAACAGGCGGAAGAAATAATCGTTGACGATGCACCTTGGGTCTTTATTTCTCATGGTGTCGACTCCTATGCGGTGAATAAGAAGATCGGGGGATTTCGTGTTGACCCCTTCGGCATTATCCGCTTCAGGAATCTCTGGGTCGAGTGATGGATACCATTATTGTTTTTAGAATCGGTGACGAGCATATTGGCATTGACATAAACAAGGTTCGGGAGGTAACCGAATCGACTGAACCGGTTGCGGTTCCTGGTACCCCGAATTTTCTCCTGGGTCTGGTCAATGTTCGGGGTGAAATTATTCCGGTTGTCTCCTTAAAAAAGAGGTTGGGACTTAAAGGAGAGGAACAGGGAAATGTCTTGCTGATAATTGAAGAGAAGGGAAGGCTGGCCGGTTTAAAGGTCGATGAATTATTCGGAACAAAAAAAATTAAAGAAAAAGAGATCAACCGGCGTTCTGAATTCCTCTCGACAAAAAAAGAAAAACAATTTTTTTATGGGGTTTGTGAAACTGGAGAAAAACCCATTCTTATTTTGGACCTGGTGAGGACCCTATCAAAGGAGGATAAATGAGGATATTGGTCGTTGACGATGCAATGTTTATGCGTCGTATGCTCAGTGATATTTTAGAGAAGGGTGGTCATACTGTCTGTGGTGAAGCCTCAACCGGTAAAGAAGCGGTGGAACGGTATCAAGAATTGAAACCAGACCTTGTTACGATGGATATCATAATGCCTGATATGAGCGGAATTGAGGCAGTCAAAGAAATAAAAAAATTCGATCCCGATGCAAAAATCCTGATGGTCTCTGCGATGGGACAACAGGCCCTCGTCCTCGAAGCGGTTCAGGCCGGTGCAATCGATTATGTGGTCAAGCCATTTCAACCATCAAGGGTATTAGAGTCTATCGAACGGCTGGTAAAGAAATAATGGAAAACTATTTAGACCTATTTATCAGTGAGGTTGAAACCTATATCGAAACGCTGAATAAGAACCTGCTCAAATTGGAAAAGAACCACGAGGACCGTGAAGCAGTGCTTGAGGTCTTCCGAATCTTCCACACCATAAAGGGTATGTCCCAGGCTATGGGCTATGATACACTCGGACAGATAACCCACCGCCTTGAAGACCTTATCTCAGCCCCGAAAGAAGAAGGCAGGATAAATCCCGAACTTGTGGACTTCCTGTTCCTGGCGGTTGATTATCTTACTGACTTCATACACGCCCTCAAAGAAAAGAAAGAATTACCTTCAGGAACTGAGATACTCGAACATATCGAAAAGGTGGCACGGGGTGAGATGGTAGAAACCTTGAGAGAAAGGCATCGAGCTCGGTCGATAAATGAAATCCGAATAAAGACCGAAAAACTCGACCGACTTTTCAACCTTACCAATGAATTGATGATTCAGAGGTCACGCTTACTACACATAAGTCAAGAAATCGGAAATAGCGAACTGACCACTGTGGTTGAAACATCTGCCCGTTTCATCTCGGCACTCCAGGATGAGGTAATGAGATTGAGAATGCTACCCTTGTCCACGGTCTTTGACTTCTTTCCGCGCCTGATAAGGGATGAAGCAAAACGCCAGGGGAAAAGAGTTAACTTTGAAATTGTGGGCGCGGATATTGAGGTCGACCGCTCAATCATTGATGTCCTCAAAGAACCCCTGCTCCATCTGTTGCGCAATGCCTTAGATCACGGGATAGAAAAAGAGGGAAAGATTACCCTCACCGCAGTTCGGGAACGTGAACGAATCAGAATCTCGGTTGCGGACAATGGTCAGGGCATCGACCTTGCCGAGGTTAGAGAAAAGGCGGTCGAGAAACATATCATTACCCCGCAGGAGGCGCAGGAACTCCAGGAGAAGGATATTTTGAGGATTATCATTCATCCCGATTTCTCCACAACAGAGAAGGTTTCAACAATATCGGGCCGAGGTATCGGTCTGGATGTAGTGAGTGCAATAGTGGACAAACTTGGAGGTCGATTCGAGTTGAGCACAAAAAAAGGTGAAGGAACCTGTTTCACCCTTGACCTACCTCTGAGCCTGGCTATTGTTCGAGCGATGATCTTCAGCCTTGATGGCCACCGATTTGCCCTTCCTTTAAACTATATCCAGGAAACATTCTATGCTGAAGAGACCAGTTTCCAGACGGTCTATCATCGCGAGCTCTACCCGTTCCGTGATGAAATACTTCCCCTGATTAGACCGGGTGATTATTTGAATTGCACAAGCAACCGGACCCGAAAATCGATAATTGTTTTACAATATCAGGGACGTAGGCGCGGTTTTGTAACCGATGAAATTATTGATGAAGAAGAAATTGTCGTGAAGAAGTTGGATGCCTTAGCCTCCTCACCATACTATTCTGGCTGTTCAATATATGCAGATGGAAAACCAATTTTGATCTTAGACCCAAGGGGGTTTGAATGATTGATGCCAGACGACTTTCTGCTCTCCAGCTGGATGCATTAAAAGAGGTGGCCAACATCGGCAGTGGCCACGCAGCAACCTCATTATCACAGATGTTGGGTAAGAAGGTTATGGTGCGCGTTCCCAAAATTCTCACCGGCGCCCTGGATGATGTGATTCTGAAGATCGCCGACCCAAACGATGTGGTCGCATCGGTGCTACTATATTTTCTGGGCGACCTGACCGGACGCACCCTGCTCCTGTACCCCTATGAAGATGCCCAGGACCTGACCGACCTATTGATGACACCGGATCAGCAAGAACCTGAAGAACTACAGGAATCCCTACTCAAGGAGGTATCCAATATCCTCTCCTGTTCCTATATGAATGCACTGGGCGAGCTTTTAGGACTCTTGATCCTCCCATCGGTTCCGGGTATGATTGTCGATATGGTGGGTGCAGTCCTTTCCAGCGTAATCCTCGAGTTCGGCCAAGACAAGGACTTTATCTTCTGCGTCGAAACCGAATTTGACTTTACTGATGCAGAACGTCCTCTCCGTGCATATTTCCTGCTACTTCCAGATAGTGCAAGTTTGGAAATAATATTAAAAAAATTAAATGTGACAAAATGATTACACCAGAGGAGCTTAAAATTTTAAAGAGTTTTGCTGAACGCATACCGGACAACGATCCGGGTGCACATAATAACCTTGCCATAGTTTACTACAATAAGGGACTATATGAAGAGGCGATTGAAGAACTGGAAAAGGCCATTAAGATCGACCCCAATTTTGTTCTGGCAAGGAACAATCTCGATATAATTTTGAAAAAGACCGGACGATTGGAACAACGGGTGGAAAAACTTGCGCGCATCCTCGACGAGGAACCATACGATGAGCAGAAAACACTTGAACTCGCCGACACCTACAGGAAATTGAACCGCCATTCACAGGCAATAATCTTCTATCGTAAGGTTCTCGACCTCAATCCCGGTTCGTTCGAGGCCCATTATGGTCTTGGCACCACATTAAAACTACTCGGTAAATACGATGATGCCCTGGAAGAGATAAAACAGGCGCTGGAGATCAAAATCTCACCTGAGGTCTATCGTGTTCTTGGCGAGATATACTTCAATAAAGGGGTGATTGATCTGGCGATAAGAAACTTCCAGGAATCCCTGACCCTTGACCCGTCTTCAGCCGAAGGCCACTTTATGCTCGGATTTGCCCTGGGTGAAAAAGGAAAACTTGAAGAGAGCCTCCAGGAAGTCAGAAAGGCGATTGAACTCAATCCTGCACTGGCACAGTTTGAACCCAACCTCCCGATTAATATCGAAAAGCACAAGGGACACTGGGAATTTCTAAAAGAACAACTGGGTATTCCAAAACCGATGACCAATGAATATCAGGTCCACTACAATATGGGTATCTCTTATCGAAATAAAGGTCTATTCAACGAGGCAAAAAGGGAATTTGAAGAATGTTTGAAGACCAAGGTTGAGAACCCGGATCTATTCTATGCCCTGGGCCAGGTTAATATCTTCATAAAGAAGTATGATGAATCCCTTGAATATCTCCAGCGGGCATTTGATAAGGATTTCGATTCTGCACCCATCGCCAATGCCTTAGGTGTAGTCTATCTCCTCCAGGAACAGTTTGAGAATGCACGTGGGTTCTTCGAAAAGGCATTAGGGTTGAATAAAGAATTCCCCGGGGCACTCAACAACCTTGCAGTAGCCCATATGAGGCTGGGGAAAATTGAGGATGCCTTGACACACTTCAAGAAGGCAATAGAACTGGGCTCAATTGATGCCCGGTTCAATCTGGGAATGTATCATTTGAAAAAACAGGAATATGAACAGGCTTTAAAGATATTCACTGAAGAAGATGGGGATGAATGTTTTGGCCGAGGTGTTGCATTGATGGAATTGGGAAGGGATGAAGAGGCCCTGGCCCAATTTAAGAAGGCAATAGAATTCTCTCCAGGACACGCTGGTGCACACTACAACATAGGTTTTATCCTCACCAAGAGTGGTAATTATGAAGAGGGGCTCGAACATATCAGAAAAGGGATGGAGATCGAACCCAACTATGAGAAGAATCGATACCGGCTCTTCCTTGCACCTGAGCTTACCGAATTTGGCCCCTATTATATCCCGAAGGCAAAGACAGAAGAAGGCGTAGCGGTCAGTTTTGAGGAAATATTTCCTGCACCAGAAACTCCAGGTCCTGAAGATTATCTCAATGAAGCGAAAAATTATCTTGCATCAAAAGAGTATGATATTGCATTGGAAAAACTGGAAAAGGCCCTGGCACTTAAACCAGACTGGAATGAGGCTATCGCCTTAAAGGCCGAGGTGTTTTACCAGTATGGCAATGTTGATGACGCCCTCGAGGTCCTGCAGTCATATTTAAATAGCCATCCCCAGGATAAAAAGATTCTAAAGGCAAAGGCCGATATCTTTGAGTACCTGAACCGATTAAAAGATGCCCGGGAGGTCTATCAGAAACTGCTGGAGATTGACCCGGAAGACCTCGAAACGATGAACAGAATTGCCGATATCTCATTCGACTTAGGAGAGTTTGATGATGCCCGGGCAATGTTTGAAAAAATTTATACAAGAAAACCTGAGGACCTTGATGCAAACCTTGGTCTTCTGAAAATTGCGGTCAGGAATAAAGAACTCGACAAGGCCGAGACCTATCTTAAGTTCCTTGAGGAACGATATCCTGATAAATATGAGGTCAATCTGCAGGCAGGAATCTTCTACTTGGAGAAGAACGACAACGAAAAGGTGACCCACTATCTCAAGCGTGCAATTGACATAGATTCCTCAAAACCGCTACCCTATTATCACCTCGGGTTACTCCTGGTGCAGCGTGGAGAATTTGAATCGGCCTGTGACCATTGGAAAAAGGCACTGCTTCTGAGTCCGGATGAAGAACTCGCGGATAAGATAAGACACTGTCTCAAGATTACGGTTGAGCTTGCCGAGTTTTTAAAGAAAGAGGTATAGAATGGAGGATTTGATATGGCAGATGAACTGAAGATAGACTCCGGGGCGCTGATCTTCGCAACCCTGGCTGATGTCTATCTCTCCTCGGGGATGATAGATGAAGCGATATCGATACTGAAAGATGGTCTGGTGCGCAACCCCGGATATACCCTGGCAAAGATAATTCTTGGTCGGGCCTACTATATGAAAGATGACATAAAGGAGGCGGTAAAAATATTAGAGGAGGTATATACAGAGGCACCAGACAGTGAGAATACCAATCTCTATTTAGGACACTGTTATAAAAAACTCGGGGAGAATGAAAAGGCCTTGAAATTCTATGAAGCAACGATCAAGATCAATCCGGAAAATAGTGAGGCAAAAAAAGAGCTCGAGCTCCTGAAATCGGAAAAAGTCGAAGAAAAGGTCGCACCCGAAGAAGAGCCAAAACCAGAGGCGGTCGAAGTTGCAGTCCCCGCTGAAGAGGAAGTAATTAAAGAAGAAAAACCACAGGAAGTTGAAGCCGCAGTCCCCACTGAGGAGGAGGTAATAGAAGGAAAACCACAGGAAGTTGAAGCCGCAGTCCCCACTGCAAAAGAGGTAATAGAAGAAAAACCACAGGAAGAGGTCAAACCAGAAATCGAAGAAAAGGTTGAGGAAAATGTCGAAAAGGAGAAACCACCTGAAGAGACAAAACCCGCGGTTGTTGAGGAGAAAGTAGAACCCCAACCAGCACCCGCAGTTGAAGTAACAAAAGAAGAGCCTCTTCCTGAAATCGGTTTGGAAGAAGCTGAGAAAAAAGAGACACCACTTCAGGCCTTGGAAGCCCCGATGCAGAGGCTGCTTAAAATCAAAAGTGTCAAGGGCGCTTTTATCTGTTCCCGGGATGGACTGTTGATTCAGAGCTACTATGATCGTCCTGATATCGAAGAGCTGTGTGCCTTGATTGCATCGGTAATATCTGATGCGGACGAATCATTCAAATTTCTCCAAAAAGATAGTCTTGAACGCGGGATTATCGAAAAAGCGGATGAAACGATCTGTGTAGTAACTGCTGGTGAATCGCTCCTCACAGTAATAACTGAACCAGAAGCCAAACCCGGGCTGGTATTTATCTATGCCCGAAAGATAATCGAAGAAATAAAGGAGATCTTAGGATGAAACTGAATAGTATCGTCAAAATACCGAAGGTGCTTGGAGCGGGTCTGGCGAGTGATGATGGTTTCATAATCGACGCCCAGTTTACAGTCGGCTATGATGCGGAAAAATTCGGTGCTACAGCAGCCCGGGTTGTCAGCCGAATCAAAAAGAGCCTTGAACTAGAGCGCGCCTCGGCAATTCTCTATACCCAGAAGAGTGTATTCTTCATCAGAGAGACTGAGGACGGCATCTTCTTCGCCATCTGTCAGAAGGATGCCAACATCGGGTTGATCAAGATAAAGATTGATAAGGCACTGAAAAAATAGCCTTTTTCGATATCGCACCTTGGTGATAGTCGTAGATGAAGAGACTAATATTTGTCATCATAACAGGATTACTTCTTAACTGTTCAAATAACCATTCCCAGAAAAAGGAAGCTTGGGATGTAATTGCGCGCCAGGAAATGGTTCAGACCCAGATTATCAGCCGAGGCATTAAAGACCAGAATGTAATCTCTGCGCTCTTAAAGGTAAAACGCCATAAATTCGTTCCGAAAAAATACGAGAAACTCGCCTACATTGATGGACCCCTCCCTATCGGTGAAGACCAGACGATTTCCCAACCCTATATTGTTGCCCTGATGACTGAAAAACTTGAGTTGAAAAGCGGTGATAGGGTTCTGGAGATCGGTACCGGCTCAGGTTATCAGGCTGCAATCCTATCACTGATTGTCCAGGAGGTATATACAATTGAAATCCTGCCCAAACTTGCCGAAACAGCAAAAAAGAGACTGAAGGCACTCGGGTATAATAATGTCTATGTTAAATGTGGAGATGGATTCCTGGGCTGGCCAGAAAAGGCACCATTCGATGCAATAATCATCACCTGTGCTACACCAGAAATACCTGCTCCCCTGATTGAACAACTTGCCGACTCTGGAAGGTTGATCCTGCCACAAGGTGAAGAAACCCAGACCCTTACACTCTACAGAAAAATCGGTAAAAATTTAAAAAAAGAAGAACTGATTCCGGTCCTCTTCGTTCCGATGAAGGGAATCATCAGAGAAGAGCATTAACCACCATCCCTGTTTTTACAAATCTTAACCTGGATTATTCATATTATTTTGGAGAAATTCTCGTAAGCTCAGTCTCAGAGCAGATTTACTGTAATTTTTGAGAACAAGAAATTCTGACACTCTGTTTTGAGTGTGAAAGCCTCCTGGACTTGATCTTATTATGCATTGATTTTGAAATCCTTCCCATCCCTCCTTTTCCAAAGGAGGGAGATTACGACTTCCCCCTTTTCTAAAGGGGGATCGAGGGGGATTTTAGCTGAAGGTGACTCCTCTCTCCCAGCCGAGTATGAATAATGCGGGTTAAATCTCTCCACTTTCTCTCCTGCTGAATCTTTGCTGAGGTATCGCTATGGTTTCTTCAGTTTTTCAATTACTAAATCGGAGTATTGACATAAGTCTAATTAACTATATAATTTATTATAAGAATTTTACAATTATGAAGTTTTCGGAAAAAACTAAACAATCTATGAAATGGGG
>MUKB01000028.1 GCA_002049785.1 Caldifarciminota bacterium 4484_100 | reverse complement strand
GACAGGAAAAGAAACGATACTGAGATTCCTCAGCACAGGATTCAGGGTGACCAATGGTTTTACAATAACCAATGAGTTAATGGCTGAATGTTTTCCAAATCCGAAATGTCGTCCTGGTGGTGCTATGAAAAAAGTGGAGAGGAGTCAGATATTCTGAATCTTGACCCACTGTTGATATTCTACCCATATTATAAATTAATCCTTGACATTTTGCTTATTATGGATATGATTTACTATGAATTTTGATTATAAGGAGGTGGCATTATGAAAAAGATAGTTGCGGTGTTGTTTCTTGCCATCTTGATCCTCGGTTGTGGACCGAAGATGGCCAAGAAGGAGACACTCGACACCCTCGCGGAAACCCAGGCCGCCTTACAGGCTGCGCAGACCAAAATCGATAATCTGCAGAGCGAAGTAAATACCCTGCAATCCGAGAAATCAAATCTGGAGAAGGCAATTGCGGATCTTGAGAATCAGATCAATGAACTTCAGAATAAGATTGATACCCGCTGTAAGAAATAGGAGGAAATGATGAAAAAGATAATTGCACTCACCTTTGTTCTATGCCTTGTTATTCCTGCATTTGCACAGGAAAAACTTACTGAAGAACAGGCCCAGGCGCAGATTGATACCTTAAAACAGCAGCTTAGCGAGGCCGAGGCGAAGATTACAGAACTCCAATCCCAGGTTGAAAATCTGAAATCTGATGTCAATAATCTCAAGACCCGTAAATCAGAACTTGAATCAAAACTTGCTGAGCTCCAGGAAACCTGGAAAAGGTGTCAGTGGGGTAGGTATAAGGTTGTTGAAGGCGATTGGCTTTCCAAGATTGCAAGTATGCGCGAGGTTTATCATGATGGTTCAAAGTGGCCAATGATCTATGAGGCTAATAAGGATAAGATAAAGAATCCAAACCTCATCTATCCAGACTGGATTCTGCTCATTCCCACCCTTGATACCTACAAGGTGATTCCTGGAGATTGTCTTTCATTGATCGCCTCATACCTTTCCATCTACTCCAATGCCAAGAGATGGCCTGAAATCTATGAGGCAAACAAAGACAAAATAAAGGATAAAGACTTAATTTATCCAAATCAAGAATTTACAATACCTCATGATTAATATGTATGGGAGGGGCTGAGTACCGCCCCTCCCCCTGATGTGAAGGTATCCATTCCTATAACCGGATTCGACCCGCAGCTCGTTCTTGGATTTAATGATGAAATCCTGAAGGAAGTACAGAAACGTTTCAAGATTGTCGCCGCGATGCGTAATGAGCATATCTATATCAAAGGGAATGAGAAAGATGTCAAAGAGGCGAAAAAATATATCAAGGCGATATTGAAAGAGATTGGAAGGAAATCGCAACCCGCTGCCCAAGACAGATCAGCGAAAGATATTCATTCTATTTCAACACCCAAGAGGCTGGTTAAGGCGAAGACACCCGGTCAGGCCGACTATATCAAGGCGATTGACGATTATGATATTGTCATCAGTATTGGACCCGCAGGAACCGGCAAGACCTATCTTGCAGTGGCAAAGGCGGTATCCTATCTTATGAACAAGAAGATTGAAAGAATCATCCTCACCCGACCTGCGGTTGAGGCCGGGGAGTCTCTGGGATTCCTGCCCGGGGCGATTGAAGAAAAGGTTGATCCCTATCTCCGACCCCTTTATGATGCACTGAATGACTTTCTACCCTATGATCGCGTGCGCAGATACCTGGATATGAAGGTCATCGAAGTGGCACCCCTTGCCTATATGAGGGGTAGAACATTAAATGATGCGTGTATTATTCTGGACGAAGCCCAAAATACCACCAGTATGCAGATGAAGATGTTCTTAACACGAATGGGCTGGAGATCAAAGGTTGTCGTGACCGGTGATATAACCCAAGTAGATTTACCCACCAATATATTTTCCGGTTTGATTGAAGTTCAACATCTTTTGAAAAATATCAAAGGGATCAAATTCATCTATCTCAGCGAAAAGGATGTTGTGAGGCATCATCTTGTTCAGGAGATTATAAAGGCTTATGAAAATAAAAATTCATCCTAAATTATTTGTTTTAGTCGGTATTGTTTTAATCTACAACATTATCTTTCCTCTACCGGGTGTGCCCAAAAAATTTGATATCAAAGAGGGACAGATTGCACCATATAATGTTATCGCCCCTTATGATTTTTATATTCCCAAGAGCGAACAGGAACTCTTTCGAGAAAAACAGGAAATTGCCCGACGTATCCCACCGGTATATGAACTTGATAAGAAGGTGTCTGATTTAATTGCGAAGAAAATCGACCATTTTGAGTATGTAATCGACTCATTGAAAAGGCTGAAGCTCAAGCCCGATTCCTTGATCCATCTGATTCAGCGTGAATATGCGGTGAGCAAGGGTGTACTCAGATATCTCTTAAAGAATAATTATAAAAAGATTCTTTCACAGATGAAGGAAAGTCTCTCAAAGTTATACGCAAATGGTATCATCGAGGAAAAATCCGGGCAGAATAAAATTATTACTATATTGAGTGGAAACAAAGAAATTATCGAATCTACCGATTCACTCTATTCACTTACTCAGGCGGAAAGTATTGCAACTCATAAAAGAGGGAATGAATATCGCGCCCTGGTTAGATTTTTCCTGATGCCAAATATTACATACAATCCGGAAAAGACCGAACAACGTATCGATGAACTTTTTGCTAATATACCCAAAACAAAGGGCAAGGTTTTGAAGGGGGAATTCATCATCGAGAAACACCGTAAGGTATCGAAGTCCTCAATGGAAAAATTGTTTGCCCTGGAAAATACATACATCTCGATTGGGACCTGGGAGGTTATTAAAACCATTGTTGCCAGGAACTTATTTCTCTTTGCACTTATCTTTCTGATATTCCAGTATGCCCGAATTACGGATCTGCGTCTTTCCCAGGATAAGAACATCTACTTTCTCGGTCTTCTGAGCGGTGTATATCTTGTGATCGGTAAGGTTACATCCATCACAAACTCTATTTATGCCCTTCCTATCGCCTTTTTCATCTTTCTCATTACTCTATACTTCAATGTGAATACCGCCATCCTCTTCACCCTTGTTTTCTCTTCTATCTTTGGGATTATCCTGAATTCTCTTCCCATATTCATCTATCTCCTTGTTGGTGGCCTGGTCGCAGTATTTTCAATCCAGACGATAAGCACAAGGCTATCCTTATATCGTCCATTCCTTTATATCGCAGGGGCGAATGTGCTCGCCATAATCTTCATTGATATCTATCTATTAAAAACCCAGATAAATCTGTTCTATCTCGGTATGGGAATCCTGAACAGTGTTCTCGTTATCGTCCTCTTTGCATTATTCTTACCTCCTTTTGAGAAGATTTTTGATTTTACTACCGACCTTACACTCCTTGAACTGGGAAACCTGAATTTACCGATCTTCAAGGAGATGGCGATTGAAGCGCCAGGAACATACCATCATTCGATTGTGACCGGTAACCTCGCTGAGGCAGGTGCCCGGGCAATCGGTGCAGACCCTGTGCTGGCTCGTGTTGGTGCATACTATCACGACATCGGAAAACTGAAAAAACCGGATTATTTTATCGAAAATCAGATCGGCCTGAAGAATCCACACGACACCTTAAAACCACAGATGAGCGCCTTGATAATTATCTCCCATGTGAAGGATGGTGTTGAGATGGCAAAACAGATGGGCCTTCCAAGGAGTTTGATTGAAATAATTGAGCAACATCACGGGACGACAACGATTGAATGGTTTTATAAAAAGGCTATGAAGATAAAGGCCGATATCGATGAAGATACATTCCGTTATCCCGGGCCGAAACCGAAGACCAAGGAATCCGCCTTAGTGATGCTTGCCGATTCTGTTGAAGCGACTGCGCGCAGTGAAAAGAGTGTAACCGTGGCGAAACTGACAAAAATTCTGAGAGATACGATTGAGAGGAAATTTAACGATGGACAGCTTGATGATTGTCCAATAAACCGTTATGATTTGGAGCAGATAAAAACTGCATTCCTGCCCATCCTGACCGGTGTTTTCCACCCCCGGGTTGAGTATAAAGAGAAGAAAAAAAGGCAGGGAAATCAACGTGGGGATCAGGATATTTAATACTACAGATTATCCTGCAGATAATAAAAAAATTAATCGACTTGTTAAGGGTGTATTAAAAAAAGAAAAGAAGACTGTCCGGGAACTCAACATAATCATTGTTGATAAGAACTTCATCCGAAGATTGAATCGTAAATTTCTCGGCAGAAATCGTTCCACAAATGTGCTCGCCTTTGACCTGGGTGAGGTTTCTGAAATCTATGTTTCGAAGGATGCGGTTGCAGAGGAGGAGGAGCTCTATTACTATGTCTTACATGGTCTTCTCCATATCATCGGTTATGAGCATAAAGATAAGAAGGGCGAGCAGATAATGAAAAAGAAATGTTTGAATTATCTGCGGGGAATTACCGGATGACATTTATGATTCACATATAGCGATGTTTGATACAATTTTATATATACTTTTGATATTTGTCTTTCTGGGTTTCAGCAGTTTCTTCTCCGGTATGGAAGCGGCGATATTTTCCTTGTCCCGGTTCCGGGTGAAGGCGCTCGTCTCAGAAAGGAGAAAAGGGATTTCATATTTAGAACAGATAAAGACCAATGCAGGACGCACCCTCGGCTCAATCCTGCTGGCGAATCTACTGGTAAATATTGCTGCTTCATCGGTTGGTGCGATACTCCTTTTTAAATTTATTCATCTGTATAATATTAATACCACACTCTCTTTCATTATCGAGTTTGTCATTATGACCTCCTTACTTCTTATTATCGGTGAAATTACACCCAAGACGATTGCAATCTCCAGAGCCGAAACCCTTGCATTGAGGTTTTCCCGTGTCATCTATTATCTTTCAAAACTCTTCAGCCCGGTTACCAGTCTGATGGTAAAATTTACCCATGGACTTTTTTCACTGGATATCCCCAGCCGACAGAGTGTTTCAGACGAGGAATTGAAACTTATGCTCAGCGAGGCAAAGAAGTTCAATATCCTTGAACCAGGAGAAGAAGAATTTGGCTATTCAATCCTGAAATTCGGTAAGAAGAGGGTCAGTGAGGTGATGACACCAAGACCCCAGGTTATCGGGGTAAGCGTGGATAAAAATCTTGATGAAGTGAAGAAGGTTATCAGCCACTGGAAACACTCCCGGATATGTGTCTTTGATGAGAAAGGGGATGTTGTTGGACTTCTATATGCCAAAGATCTCTATATAAAAGGGCCTTCTGAGAAGAATCTGACACTCAGGGATCTGATGCGTGAACCCTATATCGTTCCTGAAACAAAGCAACTCGATAGTCTGCTTCGTGAGTTCCGACGTATGGGCATACACATTGCAGTGGTCGTTGATGAATTTGGAAATTTCTCCGGGATAGTAACCTTGGAGGATATTCTCGAATCGCTTTTCGGTGAGGTTGTTGATGAATATGATGAACTTGATGAACTGACCGATATGCCATATAAAAAATTTGGTCCGGGGAAGTATGTCTTTGATGGAGATATAACGATTGGTGAGCTGGCGAGGATTCTTAAGATTGAACCATTTTATGAAGAAGGGGAGAGGCTTGCAGGTTTTATTCTCAATCACTTGGGCCGATTTCCCAAAGAGAAAGAAGTCATAAAGGTGGCAAATATTAAACTGACGATTGAGGATGTCCATGACCGCATTATTGAGAAGGTCTTAATTCAAAAGGATTGAGGATGATTATCTTTTTAATTATTCCCTTGATTCTGATTTTATGCCAGGGAATATTCACCGCAAGTGAGACCGGATTGGTGAGTATTGAGAGGATAAAGGTGATGAGGGCGAAGAGACAGCGCAAGAAGTGGGCGGTTATCATCAACAATTTTCTCAATCGACCCGAGCAGTTCTTCTCTACCATCCTTGTTTCTGAAAATTTCATCTTGGTGATCGCCTCCACACTATTTGCCCATTTCTTTATTGAGAATTTTGGTGGCAGTGGTGTGGTCATTTCGACTATAACCCTTTCTGTATTCTCCCTCTTCTTCGGGCAGTTTATTCCGAAGTCTATCGCCCTCTCTCAACCCTATGCGACTATGAATATCCTCGCCCCGATAATCTATTACATCGAAATTGCACTTTACCCGATAGTCTATCTCTACGCCGGCCTGGCTAATATTATTTCATCAGTCTTTGTCAGGGAGAAAAAGGTTGTTTCCATACGAAGACTCGACATCGTCTATGCAATGAGTGAATATGAAAAGGAGGCAAGCACCCTTGCGTCCAGGCTCTTCGAATTTTCCCGTCGCAGGATTTCTGAAGTGATGATACCCATCAGGGCGGCATTTGTCTGTAAACTCGGCAATGAATCGGTTTGTGTCAAAAAGCCCGGTCGACGACTCTACACAAGAATCCCGGTATATAAAGGTAGAAGAAGTAATATCGTCGGAATATTCAATATCAAGGACTATTTCTACACCAACAAGGTAAAGTTGAGGAAACCGCTTTTTGTCAGCGGCGATGAGCGTTGTATGACCATATTCAAGATTATGAAGGCGCAGGGAGAACATATGGCGGTTGTAAAGAATAAGAAAGGACAGGTGATAGGGATTGTTACCCTTGAGGACCTGTTTGAGGAACTGGTGGGTGAAATCAGGGATGAGAGGTAGTTAAGATAGATTGCGCAGTTTCTCTTCTGCCTCCTGGGCTGAAATACGCCCCTTTTCCAGTTCAGAAATAATCTTATATTTTTTACCTTTTTTCAGTGTGGTAAAGAGGCTGATTGCTCCCAGAAAAATTAAAATAAGGGGCCAATCCCTGCCCAGACTCAATATATGAAGATTGCTTAGCCAGATAAAGAGACCAACAAAGATAAAAATGGATATCCAGATGGTCATCTATTCAAAAGCGCCTTTAATTGGTCGGGTAGTTCAATATTATGGTCCAAAGCAGAGAGTTCTTTTATAAATATCTGCTCTTTTGCCTCATTGCAGAGGCGCTCATTGATTATAAAATATTTCTTCTCCCTTAATCGACAATAACCCCCCTTGCCGAAAAATCTATCATACCTTACTGTAATCGATAATTTCTTGCAGAATTCCTCGAGCATCTTCAATATAGTAGTCTTCTGCATCTAACCCCCGAAAAGTTTTGCAAAAAACCCCTTTTTCTTTTCCTGGAGCCGTGCAATTCCCCTTTTTGCCCCTTCACTTTTGGGGTCCCAGTTTAATGCCTCATAGTATGCATGCAGGGCGTTGGCCTTCCTGCCTACAGCTTCATAGGCACGGCCCAGATTGACATGAAGAATTGGGTTGAACATCATCTGTTTGATTGCCGACTTCAGTTTTTCAAACCCTTCCTGTTTATACTGACGGGTGTAGACAAGGGCAAGGCCCAGGTATGAGATGTATATCGGGTCGGGATTGTATCGGCAGGCAATGCGCAGAAGGTTGACCGCACGCCAGGGGTCGTTCTGTTTTAAGAATTTAAGGGCACGCATAAATGCATTCTTTGCCTGAGTCTCCTTTGCCTTATCTTTTGGTTTGTACCCACCCTCCAAGGATTTATCATACTCGGCCCTCAGCTTTTCATCGGAAAGGGTGCGATATGCAGCCGTGATCTTTGAAAACCTTTCATGGGCACGCTTCTTCTCGTTTTCGTCGGTAAATCGGTCCGGATGGTGTTGCTGGGCAAGCCTCAAATATGCCCTCTTAATCTCAGATGGCGTAGCATTACTGGATAAACCCAATATCGAATAATAATTTTCCATAATATTGTCTAATAATATTCAGATTTCCAGAATTGTCAAGTATTAATTTGCCCTCTCCTCCTTGGATAGCTGAACCTCACCTTACCACAATTCGGGCAGACCCACTTCTTTTTCTTATGATGGGTGCCCCTTGTTTCCTTCATTTTGTGCCGGCATCTTGGGCAATACATCTATTTATTGCCTGACGCAGTTTTCTTCTTCAATTCACTGAGGCGCATCTCAGCATTGCTAAAACTCTTATCGAGCCTGAGGGTCTTTTCGTACATACTCACTGCATCTGAAATCCTTTCAGCACCCTCATAGGCAAGACCCAGATAATAATAGATTTCCGGGTCGTGAGGATTTATCCTCAATGCCTCGGTAAATTTAGCAATGGCCCTTTCATACTCCTTATTCAGGAGATATGATTGGCCAACCTCTAATAAGACTTCTGTCTCTCCCTGTTCCATTCTCCTTTCCTTGTTTAAAGAAATTAATTGATGATTGATTCATCGGTTTTCCCTGACGATGATTGTATCTTTTTTATAGCGGGCATCGGGTTCAGGATATTCCATAAGATAATGTAGGCCCCTCGACTCTTTTCTCTTCAATGCTGAAATGATAATGAGTTTTGCAACATCGGTCATATTACGGGATTCGGCATTTATGATGTGAATGCCTTCGGCGAATTTTTTTTCGTAGTCTTCAATATTATGCCTTGCCTGTTCCAATCCTTTTTCGCTTCTTATGACATTGACATATCGGTCCATCAACTCTTTTATCACCAGTTTCAGATTTGGCCCTACCCTTGCGGGGTTCAGTTTTATCCGCTTCATCGGTCTGATGTCGGTAATTTCTTTTATCCGTTCTGCAGCACGAGTGGCAAAGACCAGGGCCTCAAGGAGTGAATTTGAGGCCAATCGATTAGCACCGTGCACTCCGGTAAATGCGCACTCACCCAGGGCAAACAGTCTCTTGAGCGATGATTCTGCCCAGGAGTTTACCATAATACCACCACAGATATAATGGGCAGCAGGAACAACCGGTATCGGCTCACGGGTAATGTCGATCCCCCATTCAAGGCAGGTTTCATAAATTGTGGGAAACCTTTTTTTGATATAGCCTGATTTCAGGTGCGAGAGATCGAGCAGTACATACTTTGAACCGGTCTTAATCATTTCCAGAATACAGGCGCGGGCAACAATGTCACGGGGTGCGAGATTTCCCAGAGGACTGTATTTCTTCATAAATGGTTTACCATCCTTCGTTTTTAGTATTCCGCCTTCACCCCGAACCGCCTCTGAGATAAGGAATGCCCGTCCATCAATATTGATATTGTAGACCGCAGTCGGATGGAATTGGACAAACTCCATATTGGCGATTTTAGCCCCTGCACGATACGCCATTGCGATACCATCTCCGGTTGCAATCGGTGGATTTGTGGTATGGAGATAGAGTTGGCCTGCGCCACCAGTGGCCAGGATTACAGCATTTGCGAAGATCACATCAATTTTCTTTTTGTTCGTGTCTAAGTAATATACACCCCTGCATTCACCATCAACAACAATTATGTCAAGCACAACCTCATTCTCACTCAACTCAATCCCTTTCTCTTTTATCTCTTCCAGAAGAACCCTTTCAATCTCCTGACCTGTGTGATCACGCGCATGGACAATCCTTCTTCTTGAATGACCACCTTCCTGGCCCAGGTCAAATTTCCCGTGCGAGTTGAGGGAGAATCTGCATCCCATATGATATAATTCCTTCACCAATGAAGGGCCCTTTTTAACCATTATCCTGACCACATCTTTGTGGCATAGTCCTGCACCTGTCCTGAGTGTATCATTGATATGCATGTTGAATGTATCATTCGGTCCAAAGACTGCGGCAATACCGCCCTGGGCATAATTGGTATTGGAATCTGCCTTCCTCTTTTTTGTCAGCACCAGGACCTTGCCATAGGAAGCAGACCTGGTTGCAAATGTCAGTCCTGCTATACCCGAACCAACCACTAAGAAATCGACCTTCCTGGGCATCGAATAATTTTATACAGGTATAATGAAAAGTCAACAGATAAT
>MUKB01000027.1 GCA_002049785.1 Caldifarciminota bacterium 4484_100 | reverse complement strand
AACGCCATTTAAAGAATATATTAAAATATCCCCTCAATTACCATAATTTTTAGAACAAAACTAAAATCTAAAGGTGAGAAAAAAATCCATTCTTCAAAGCTGGTTCACTGGTTTTGCTGATATATATAAACTATAATTTTCTGCCCTTAAGCGCGGTCGCTACCGTATTATGGACAATGAAAAGTTTAAAAGTTTACACCTGGCACTTCTGGAAGACCAAATTTGCAGGACTATCTGACTTTGCTGGTTCCAGGGTTAAAATACTGTCGTAGGCTTCTTTTAAATGCAGACCCGCTTTCTCCGCCATCTCAACCAGCTCACAGAGTGCATATATCCTCAGGTCAAATTCGATTTCATCTTCATAAATCAAGTCCTGCCCTTCCTTCCGATAGGTCATCCATTTATTGTGAAGGACTGAATGTAACCGATCGAAAGTATTGCGATTGAGTTTTATGTATCGATCGGTTTCTTCAAAAAAGGCCGGAGAAAATCTTTTTAACAACCATTCGCGTGACATTGTGTTGAGAACCAAAAATAGACCATCCTTATTTAGAAGTTTGGAAACTTTTTTGAATATCTGTTCATCGGTCTGCCGGGTGTAATAACCGAGAGATGTCCAGATACTGATAACAACATCAAATTTTCTATGGACAAGTCTGTCAATTCTTCTGATATCTCCCCTTATAAAATGGGCCATTACCTTCATCCGATCTGCCCTTTTTCTTGCATCATCAATATAGAGCTGACTTATATCCACTCCGGTTGCCTCGAATCCCTGTCTTGCCAGATAAATTGTAATCCGACCGTTGCCACAACCGAGTTCTAAAACTCGTCCCTTAGAAATTCCGTAGCGCTTCAAAATCTTCTTAATCTGACGCGCGATCCTTGGCGCATTCTTCCATTTTTTATTCATCCAGTAAAGCCAGAGCTCTGCCTTATCCACAAACATCCTCTCGGTCCAGTGCTTTCTGTGTGATTTCATATTATGATTATAAAGATATATTCGATTAAATCAAGGAGCAATCCCATTTCAAACAAATATCCCATCCGACTGAGCCAAAACATTTATATAGACATAAAAAAAATCTTGATTATACTATAAATAATATGGTCCTTAAACTCATTGAACAGTTTAAAAAAGAATTGAATGTATTAAATAAATCAGGGGTGGTTCTGGGCGTTTCCGGTGGTATCGATTCGGCAGTCACCCTAAAATTGTTGGAAAGATGCTTAGAGCCCTCTCAGATTCTTCCGGTGATTATGCCGGAACAGGACAGCAATAAAGAGAATATAAAAAGGGCGAAGCAGATCTGTGCCCGTTATCCATATCGAATTATCTCCATCACACCTATCCTGAGAAAACTCGGGGTATACCGAAGTATGAAAAATTATCCGTTCATTCCTTACAGTTTCAAGAAACGGTATTGTCGAAATAGATTACAACAACTCGGTAATCAGGTCTATCTCCATTATGTTAAGGGCGATCTTCCAAACGAGTTTATAAGCTATATCCACATAAAAAATAGAATCCGCGCCACGATTCTCTTCTATGAGGCAGAAAAGAGAAATTTTGCAGTGGTCGGTACGATCAATCGAACCGAATACCTTTTAGGGTTCTTTGTTCCATTTGGCGACGGACTTGCTGATATTATGCCCTTATTAAATTTATACAAAACAGATATCTTCAAGCTTGCCCGGGAACTTGATGTGCCCGGGGATATCATCAAAAGTCCACCCTCTCCAGACCTCATTCCCGGACTTAACGATGAGATGCTTCTTGGGATGAAATATGCTGAAGTTGACCAGATTCTGAAAGATATTGAAGCCCAAAGGCTCGACCTGAAAAATAAAAAATTCAAATATATCTATGAAATACATAAGCAGGCGGAAAAGACCCGCCTGCGCATAAAACCTGATCGCTTTGGTGATTAATTAATCAATCAAATCCTTATACATCTGGAGTTTTCTGAGTCGGGTTGGATGCCTCAATTTCTTCAGTGCCTTGGCCTCGATCTGACGCACCCTTTCCCTTGTGATATTGAACATCCTGCCCACCTCTTCTAAGGTCCGGGGCATACCATCATTCAATCCGAAGCGGAGTCTTATTATCTTCTCTTCCCTGCGTGGCAGGTCCTTCAAAACTTCATTGAATCGGTCTTTCAGAATCGAGATTGCCGCACGCCGGGATGGTGAATCTGCCATCGGGTCGCTGATGAAATCACCCACAAAACTCGACTCTTCATCGTCGATCGGTTTATCCAGGGAGATGGGAATAAGAGAAATATTGTGTGCCATCCTCACTTTATCAGTGGGAATATCGAGCTTATCTGCAATCTCTTCTTATATCCCTTCCGATAGTCAAACTTTTCCACCGCCTTGATCAAACCGTTATTGCCTTCACCAACAAGGTCAGCAAACTCCAGGCCTCGATTCACATACTTCTTCGCAATTGAGATAACCAATCGCATATTTCCTTCAATCATTCTCTGGCGTGCACGATTTATCAAATCCTCCCAGGCATTGATAATCTTTAAGGTTCCATAAAGGTTGTCCTTTGCGCCGCCCAGTTCAAAGAGAAGGGTGCGCTTCTCCTTAGAGTAGGATTTTATCTCTTCAGGGTTGCGGAGTCGAGGCAGGGTCTTCATCACCTTTTCATAACGGCTGATCCGTTCCTTAAATGTCTGGATTGCGCTGTTCACTACACTATGCTGGAGCGAAAGGATTGAAAGCTTTCTGAGTATCCGCTCCTCCTTTTCAAATATCCGCCATTCCAAGGGTCGTGACCTGTCCCGCTGATATTTTTTATAGAGCTTGAGCAGCGAGGCATAATCCTTCTCTATCGACTTTACCCGCCGGATAAATCTCTGGCGTTCAGCCCAGAACGCCCGTTTATCCATCATCGCCTCAATCTCCACCCGGCATACCTGGTCCAGACTGCGGTGGCTCTCCTCGACCTGTTTACAGACTTCCAATAACTTATTGATTGCACAGGGAAACGGCAGGAATTGCCTTTCAATCATCCGATAACCGGTTTCAATCTTCACCGCGAGTTCGTATTCTTCTTCTTTTGTCAATAAATCATATTTTGCCAGTTCCCGAAAATAGGCGCGTATCGGTTCCTCGGGTTTCAGTGTCTTTTTGACGCGTCGGCGTGGACCAACCTCTTTACCTTCCTGAACAATGGTGATCCCGCTTCTGGAAAGAAGATCGAGCACCTTATCGATCTCATCCGGTGTAGCATTATCCGGGATCAGTTTATCAATATCATTTAATGAGATCTTCCCCTCTGCCTTTGCCTTTTCAAAGATTTCGTTAGAATAATGTGCTCTCATAGTATCTTTTCACTCCTTCATAAAGAATGTAATTTTAATTCACGCAATTTTTTCTGATATTTCTTGACCTTCTCATCATCAGCGTTTTTCAGGGCCTGTCTGATCTCCATCTTGAGCTTCTGCTCCACAAGCCCATTCTTATACCGATTCAAAACTTTCACAAAATTCGATTCAGGAAGCGATTCCTGAGTCATTATTATAGAAAACAGTTTCTCGCGCAAATTTCCATCAATCATATCTGTGAGGTCATAAATATTAAACTTTTCGTTTTTAAGAAGACGCTCATAAATTCTTCGCACCCCTGATTCCTGAAAGTCCTCAGGCTTCAAAACCTTTTTTGTATGGTGAAAATATTCACGATTGTTCAGTATCATTGCCATCATCTTCTCTTCCTTTGAAATCTTTATCTGGGTAGAAGACCTGGGTTCTTCCTTCCTGTCGAGCTCCTTCTTTATGACCTCTAAGGGTAATCCGAAAACCTTTGAGATATGCTTTAGATAGCGATCAAACCGGATCGGGTCTCGAATATGGGAAATAATCTTGAGCAGATCCTTGATAAGTGCTACCTCCTGTTCAACTGTCTCAACCCGGGTATGCTTTTTATAAAACTGAAAAAAGTCATCACCATTCTTGATGAGTCCATTCAGCTGATCAATGCCATTCTCGATGATATACCGGTCAGGGTCGGTATCTTCAGGCAGGGATGCGATATAGACCTCCACCTGAGCATCAATTAGCAGTCCTATGGCACGGAGTGCTGCCTTTATTCCGGATATATCACCATCAAAAAGAATATTCACCTTTCTGGCAAACCTCGATAAGAGCATCGCCTGTCTATCAGTAAGGGAAGTTCCTAAGGGTGCACAGATATTCGTAACTCCGCGCTGATAAAGACTGAGCAGGTCAAAGTAGCCTTCAACCAGTATGGCCTCCTCCCTGGACCGGATGGAAGTCTTTGCCTGAAAAAGGCCATAGAGAACATCGCCCTTTTTGAAGATTGGGGTCTCAGGTGAATTGAGATATTTCGGTTGAACATTCTCTTCAAGGCTACGACCTCCAAACCCGATGATCCGACCTGAGAGGTTGAAGATTGGAAAGATGACTCGATCCCTGAATATTTCATTATGAGGGGTTAAAAGCCCGGCCTTGATCAGAAGTTCAGTTGATATCCCCTTCTGCCTCATAAATGTTCTCAACCCACCTGATGCCGGGGCATAGCCCAGACGAAAATCTCGTAGCCTGGTGAAATCCACCCTGCGCTCTTTAAGATAATTCTGGCCTCTTCTTCCCAGTTCTTTATTAAGGCAACTTGAAAAGAATTGGGCGGCAAATTCGTTCACCTCATAGAGCTCCTTATAGCGCAGACCCTTACTCGTATCGATTTCAATCCCCAGATTCTTGGCAAGTTTCTTAACCGCCTCAGGGAAATCGAGCTTTTCATACTCCATCAGAAAACTGATTGCATTACCACCCTTCTTACATCCAAAGCAGAAGAAGATTCCCTTTTCCGGATTCACATAGAAAGATGGGTTCTCCTCATTATGAAAAGGACATAACCCCCGATAGTTCTTGCCCACCTTTTTGAGCGGAACATAATGTCCGATAAGCTCAACAATATCGGTCTGCCTCTTTATCTCTTCAATCTTTTCCTGTTCAATCATTTTCGCACCGGTTCAATCTCCTGGGGTTTAACCCAGTAATATATATTTTGAAGGCTAATCTTATATCGGCCTTTCTTCTGTTCGATAACCTGACCTATCTTGCTGGTCTGCCTGAGCTTGACAAGCTCACCGATTTCAGGAAAATAGGGCTCAATTTCCTGTTCGGATTCCAGATTCTTCTCAAAAAACTCCCTTGCCTTGTGAACCAAATTGGGTCTGGGTCCAGAACTGCGCAGTGTCTGAATCAGATGTTCAATATCCTTTTTCGCCTGAATTAGTCGGGCCCGATATTTCTCTCTCAACTGTTCGATTTCCTTATGTTTAAATGCGTTAAATTGCTCGAGCTTCTTCTTATATTCCTCGACAAGTTTATCAAGTTTCTTCTTCTCCTCTGTAATCTCATTCAATCTCTTAGACAAATCTGTGTACAGTTCGTTTATTGAGACTTTTTCAGAACTAAGAAAAGCACGCGCCTTTTCAACTATTTCAGGATCCAGACCAAGCTGTTCAGCAAGCCTTATTGCATTGCTGGGCTGGGGAATGCCGAGGATTAAACGATATGTTGGTCGGTCAGTAAACTCCATCCCTCCATTCATCATCTCTGGTTGATTGCTCACATAAATCTTTAAATCCTCATTATGGGTTGTTGCTATGACTGTATCCCCTTTTTCCGCGAACGCCTCTAATATTGCCTGGGCAAGTGCTGAGCCCTCTTCTATTGAGGTCTGACTCATCAGTTCATCCAGTAGTACAAGGCTGTACTCACGTGCTGATAACGCCTCTTTAATCTGTTGAAGATGGGCTGAGAATGTTGAGAGATGGGATTCAATACTCTGTTCATCACCGATATCTGCATAAATTCCTTTGAAAAATGGAAGCATCGTGCCTTCTTCAGCCGGAATGAACAGTCCGCATTGTGCCATCAGGGCGATAAGCCCCACGGTTTTTAAGACAACGGTCTTGCCTCCAGCATTAGGCCCGGATATGAGTAACACCCTTTTTGACCTATCCATCCTCAAATCCAGAGGAACAACCTGTGTCTCAATCTGCTTCAGAATTGGATGAAACCCCTTGCGGATATCAATATACTCACCAAAAATTGGTCGGTGCGCACCAAATGAGCGGGCAAATTCTGCCTTGGCAAATAGAAGGTCGAGTTCGGTAATTTCCTGGATATTGGATTCAAGTTCTTTAACATACTGTCGCACTATAGCAGTAAGATTGCTCAAAATAATCTCAATCTCCTGCTGCTCCTGGGCCTTTAACTCCTCTAATCGGGCTGAATCGTCTGTAATCTCTAAAGGCTCAATAAAGACCGCTTCACCTGAATTTGAGTATGAATGAATCACACCTTTAAAGAATCGCTTAAAATTTGTCTTCACCGGCAAAACATATCTGCCATTCCTCTGCACCACAGTATCATCAATAAGATAATTTCGCTGTTTTCTTATAATCTGTTCAAATTTCTTTGTTATCACTGATTTTACCTGCCTGATCTGTCGTCTCAATGAAGAGAGTTTAGGCGACGCATTATCATTGATAAAACCATCCGGATCAATCTTTTTGATTATTTCGTTCGTAATTTCAGGCAATACATACAATTTATTAAAGTAATTTTTAATTGATGAGTTCTTAAATTCCTTTTTTAACTGGTCGATCGATTCAAGGAAACCTTTAATCTTAAGCAACTGTTCAACATTGAGAAATCTTACTTTCCGCAGGGTCTGCTCAAGCTCTCCTGGTCCAAACGGTAAATAGAATCGGGCTGCCTTTCCGGTTCGCAGCACTTTCTGAACCCGCTCCAATTCAGCCTCAACCTGAGCTCTCGAGTCTAAGGGCATCAAACCCAAAGCCATATCTTTGGCCGGTTTTGTCTGACAATGGTTGGCAAGCAGATTGAGGATCTTGGGAAGCTCTAAAACCCGCTGGGCATGGGGTCTTGTTATAATGCCTCCCTCTGCCGTTTCAGTTCTTTTTTACGTGCTGCAATACGCCTTCTCTTTCTGCGTTCACTGGGCTTCTCATAAACCTGGTGCTTCTTTACATCCCTGAGGATGCCAGCACGCTCCACAGATTTACGAAACCGACGAAGGGCATTATCAAAAGATTCCCCTTCGTAAACCGTAATCTTGGTCATTTAGTTTGCACCTCCTTTCATCTCATAATAATATAAAAGCCTTGACTTCACGGTATATTATAAGCAAAAATTAGAAATTGTCAAGGGGTAAAAGTAAAAAACCCTGAAATTTCAAACAAAAAATTGTGCTCAGACCTCGATTTCGCTATATCGGCTCAGGGCCTTATAAAATGCCTGCCAGAATGGGTCAATATGCGGATGTTCAAGCCTCTTTTCTCTATTTCCCTCAATGATATTCAGGCCAAATCTCTGTTCAACGAGCTCTCCGACAACCGAAGACTTTATACCCTTTTGATTGAGCGTTTCAACAATCTGGTCTGCCTTGTTCTCACGACAGGTAATAATTAAGGTCCCAATGAAAAGTTTAAAAGTTTACACCTGTCACCAATTCCAAATGTAAATGATTTCGCCAGAATGTTGTTTGATGCGAAATTAGATCACCAATATATATTGAACCTACGTGTAAATTGGCAGTATCTATCGTATCCATATGAATATAGCATGAACCATGAGACAATTCTGTAGTTGTATCATCTGAATAATGTCGCACTTTCACAATATAATCCAATTCCATTATGCGAAATAGTATCTACTCTGAAGCTCAAGGTAATTGTCCAAACATCTTCAGTATCCGCTGGTATATCAATACCAGCATGAAAATGAGCGGAACCGTATGAACTCTGGGGTCTAAAGTCTCCCAAATTAGAAACTATTACTTCCTCACCACCAGGTATTGGCCAAAAATATGTTGCAGTGGTATCAGCAAATAGTACAATAGCTATCAGAATCGTCATTAACAATATCTTTTGCATAAACCCCCCTTTTATTTTATCTTGAAAATCATCGGATGCCATTCTCGAGTGGATTTAGTAATTATCAGATTATTGAATACTTCGCAAGTCCAGTTAGAATAAAGCACTTTGTGTTCAATGATTTTACCTTCTTTGGTTCGTTTTTTCTCTATATCTTCACCGTAAGGAACAGTTATTGTATCCTGGAGCTTACCAAGTATGTCGTACAAATATATTTTTTGAGCTCTTTTATCGACTGTAACAATATAATTACCATTTTTTGTAAAAGACACAATCGAGCCTTCACATTTTTTTTGCCAAATCTGTTCGCCAGTAACATTATCTAAAAGAGCTATCTGCCCACTAAATCCAACTGCTAAATATCTATTATCAAAAGAAAATGCTGACGTTGGTCTACCTCTACCTTTGTGTGAAAATTTGTAAGAATACACAAGATCGCCATTAGAGTTGTACACACGAATTATGCCTTCAACTTCAATATTGCTTCCTATACTAATATATTCGCCATTGTTTGAAATACTCAAATTACCTGAAGGAGATTTACGCCAGCGTTCATTTCCGTTCTCAACTAAAATCGCGTTTCTTTCATTATCTAAAAGTATAAATTTTTTGTTAGGCGTTGCCGTAGCATTTATGGTGAATGAGAAAATATCTTTTAGCTCACCGAATTTTTTGCCTTCCCATGTTAGAAGCTCAGCATAATTTTTTATAGCGTTAGATCTAAATAATCCAATACCCTTAGGTAACGTGTATACACCAGCAAGGGTGGGATAATCAAACCCCCATTCGAAGGTAAATATTTCTTCTCCTTTTTCATTCTTTACAGTATGAATAATAGGCGATGACTCACCCAATGATGAATCACTTTCTATAATCATTATTTTACCCCATTGTGAATAATCTCTAACATATAACCAATAGCCCGGCTTCGCTTCTATCAACTCTTCTTTCCATAAATCCCCATCTTCATTGTAATAATAGATCTTCCACTTCTTGCCCCATTTTATACACTCAACTTTAAGATAATATGGCTTCAATCCCGGATATCTCGCCTTATTCTTTTTCACCCACTGATTATATTCCTTGATGCTGGTTGTTTCTAAGACCTTTTCAACCTTCACATCTGCCCACAAAAGGCAGGAAATAAAGGTCAATATTGCTAAAATCATCTTTTGCATCCTACCCCCTTATAGTTAGTTGCTTTAAAACTGAAGCCTGCTGGTGATAGAATAATGCCTGTGTGCTTAAAAAACCACAGAATCTCTCGAGAGAGAGAGAATTTTGATGCTCTCTGTATTCTCCATAATCCTCCTTCCTATAATAAATTATATTCATAATATCCTATCTGTCAATAGATAATTTTTCGACCTGCTGCTTCAATGGTGCAGTATTTGAGCAATAGGGTATCATCATCACCAGAGCCAGAAAACTTTATTTCACACCAGAAACCCCTGAGCACAGGGTCGGGCGGTATCTAAGGCGGTAAAGACAATCATACTGTCAGGTAAACCTAAGGCAATGATCTTACTACGAGATTGGGCATAGAGGCCACAACTATCCTGAAACAGCATCTTTACCCCAGGCTCGATTGAGAGAACAGGGCAATCTGCATCATTACCCTGCACCCTAAACTCCCAGGTATGCCCCTTTAAAAACCAGTAAGGCACACCCTGATTGTGAACCACCACATCGGTCTCAATTGTGCCACCACGAATTCCAATCACATCAGGCCTGTTACCCAGAAAACTATTACCATAAATAGCACCAATCGATTTGAACGGCGCAATAATCAAAGTTTACACCTGTCACCAATTGTCCAACACATTCCTTATCATTAGGCAAACTCGGTGGTATCCAAGTATCATCTAATGTGTAAAATATTTTTTGTTTCAATAAATTTATCTTTAATGAATCCAGGCCTTCAGCCGGCATAAACCCGACACCAAATAAAACCACCAAACCAATAAACATCCTCTCCATCCTACCCCCTTATCATCGATAAATTTAACCCCGAATGAATGGTCTGTGGGAATAATGCCCTCAACCGCAAAAACTTGAATTTCTCTATGCTGTTTCGCATTATCATATCCATAATAACCTCTAATAATAAATTATAGACAAAACTTCTCATCTGACAAGGCCATTATGCACAATCAAAAGTTTAAAAGTTTACACCTGGCACCAGTTGGTAAAATAAAAAATGGCTTGATTTTCCACAATGAATGGTTAGAATTGAATGTGATTACGCCGATAACCTACCTCTTAAAGATATATCTTGCAAAGACCAGGATAATAAAAATTGGTGCCCTGGGAAGATTCAAATTTAAAAGGGGCTATTACATCTATGTGGGTTCGGCACGAAAAAATCTTGGTTCGCGTGTTGAAAGACATCTTCGGAAGAAAATGAAGAAAAGGTTCTGGCATATCGACTATCTACTCGAATATGGCAGGGTTACGGATGTTCTTCTCACCCACATACCAGAAGAAAAGGTTGCCCAGACCCTGACAAAATGGTTGGACATCCCTGCCCCTGGTTTCGGCGCATCTGACAAAAACTCCCGTGCCCATCTCTTTAAACTCAAAGGGAAAAACCTTCCTGAACTTCCATTCTCCTTGACACCTTTTAAAAAAAGGGTAATATATTCTTGATGTTGATTCTACTTTTTCTCTTCTCAATCCAGCCTGCAGAGATAATCCCCTTGAACCACCAATTCAGAACCATCACCGTCTATAAAAACAGAATCTATCTCGCACCACTCATAGGCACCACGATATACCAGATGGAAGGTCCTGACACATTCATACCGATTACATTTACCGATGAGATTGACTATCAAATCAGAAATTTCAAAGTTACACCATTTGCAATATATTTCAATAATGGAAAATCAATCGAAAAATTCTATTACACAACCGGCACTATGGAAACAATACACACCGGGGATGACATAATCTCTTTTGTTATTAAACCGAGTGGCGAACTTATCCTCGCCGACAGGAGAGAACATTCTATTAAAATTCTCGACTTTCATTATCGCCCGGCATATCAGATAAACGAAATAAAGGTCAAGGACCTATGGTGGTTTCGGGAACGACTCTATGTCCTCACCAGAAACAGTATTGTTCAATATGACCGATTCGGAAATTTTCTAAAAAAGAGTAGATTGAAATATCATACCCAAAAAATTCGAGTCGATTCAACCGGCATCTACCTCTTTTCATCCCAGGATAGTTATCTATATCTCTATGACCAGAAGTGGCACAGGATCAAGCTCAATCATAAAATTTCTGATATTGCACTTATGAAAAACAAAATTATAATCCTTGATGATAAAGGCACTACTCTTTATATCTATAATAACTGAGCCCCAAAATCCGGATTCATTGTTTTACGGACTCGATTCAGTCTATTTCCGTTATGCACCGGTCCTCGTCGAGAGTGTTTATCAGGGTTCTCTATACCAAAATCAATTTTGGGATACTACAGAGGAAGAGGATAGACTCGAATTTAACGGATTCAAAAACTTCTCTTATGATCTGGTTCAGGGTTTTGACCAGGGATTGAAAATAGACATCAATGGTGAAGTGAAAGGTGTGCGGATTGAAGGTAACCTCTCAGATAAGGCGGTTCCCACTTCGACCGTACCGATTTCAGAAATTGAACAGATGAGCATTAAGATTTTCACAAGAAATGTTTCTGCAGGGCTGGGTAACCTGAGTCTGACCCTCCCTTTTAACTTAAATGATGAAATCCAGGGAGGGCAACTCGGTATCCATACTCAGAATAAAGATAACCATATAAATTTTGCCTACGCAATCAATCGGGGTGAATTCAAACTCAAACGGTTCAATGGTGAAGAAGGGAAACAGAGTCCATATTTTCTTGATGCATCCATAATCGCCAATAGTGAAAAGGTCTATCTCAGTCAGGGGATATCACGACCCATACTCTTAAAAAGGGGCGATGATTATACAATCGATTATGAACAGGGGATACTTTCCTTCACAAACAATCAAATCATCACCCGTTATTCACGGATTGAAGTTGAATATCAAAAGGCGATCGAAGACTATCCAAAGATTTATGAGGAAACCGATTTCAGAGCCGGTTCCGACCGCATTCAAACCACAGGTCTTTTCCGACGCCGATATGATGACAAAATGAACCCCTTAACATTTGAACTCAGTCCTGCTGAAATCGAATCCTTGAAGATTGTGGGTGACAGTTCAATCATAATGCATACCTATGCGGAGAGTTCTGACAGCGGGAGTTACAA
>MUKB01000026.1 GCA_002049785.1 Caldifarciminota bacterium 4484_100 | reverse complement strand
AGTTATCTTTTCTTCACAAGAAGTTTAAAAGAGGCACAGCGCCTTGCGTATAAGATACCCGGGTTTGACTATGCCGAGGCCTATAAGATTGGGGAATATAATATTACGGTACCACGGCTTTTGTTGAAACAGGATTGGGAGGTCATTGCAGAATTTTATAATACAACAAATTTAGACTATCAAAGGATTCATTCTCTCATTTATGCACCAAATTCAGAGGCGGATGTAAGATTATCCCGCCTTATCTGGACCAAAAAAAATCGTAAGGGAATCATCTCGATATTCCCCAATTTCAACTGGCAGGTTATCAAAAACTTTCTCCATATTCATATCGCAGTATCAACTGCAGTGAGGATTAAAGAATTGAAGCGGATTGTAAGTCGCATAGGCTTTTCTGGAAATATCGCCTCTCGTTTTAAGAAACGCTTTCTCCAGCTGGAGTTCAACCTCTGGGGATTTTCTGAACTTCAAAGAATCATAGAAGTCCTTAATCGTATTCCTAAACTCTCGGTAGAAGGCTGTTCATTCGCCTATAAAAATCGGGTTTATGGCGCTTGGTTGAAAAAGTATATTGAAGAAAAGATATAATTTATACTTCTGGATTTTCTCCGTCTTTAGTTTATTGTTTATTTTACTATTAAGTTGTGCGCGAAAAAAAGAGGTGAAAAAAGAACCTGTCTATTCAAAAAGTTATTATGTTATGCACCGTGGTGAAAATCTTGAGGTTATCTTAAAAAAGAACATCTCCGATTCCAGATTGGTCTATTCAATATTAGATTGTTTGAAACAGGGGGGATTTTCTTTTAGAAGATGCATTCCTGGAGACACGATAACATTGGTTAAAAAGGATGGAAAGTTTTCTAAATTGGTATATATTAAATCACTCCGGGATGTCTATTATGTCTCCAGAAACTCGGATAAACTGAGTGTTTCAATGAAATATCCATACGTAGATACTGTTCCCTGCTTTATCAAAGGTGAAATCAAATCAACCCTTTATGACGCAATACTGGCTGACGGCGAAACTCCAAATCTCGTCTTTCGTTATGCCGATGCATTCGCCTGGGAGATCGATTTTGTTACGGAAACACAAAAAGGTGACTCATTCTACCTCTATTTCAATAAGACATTCTGCGATTCCCAATTTCTCGATTATGATGCCCTCATATTTTTAAGATATAAAGGTAAGATCGGTGATTACTATGGAATATACTATAAAGACCCGAAGGGTCGTGAAGACTACTATAATCTCAAAGGCCAATCTTTAAGAAAATCCTTGCTAAAGGCACCGCTGAGATATTCATATATAAGTTCCTATTTTACCGAACGAAGATTTCATCCCATTCTCAAAATCTGGCGTCCCCATCATGGTCTCGATTATGTAGCACCCCGCGGTGCTCCGGTATCTTCAATCGGGGACGGTGTTGTAACCTATATGGGATGGAAAGGAGGTTATGGAAAGCTTGTTGAGATAAGACACAAGAATAATTTCAAAACCAGATATGGTCACCTTTCAAGATTTGCCAGAGGTTTGCGAAAAGGGAAGAGGGTAAAGATGGGACAACTTATCGGTTATGTCGGTTCAACCGGACTATCAACCGGTCCCCATCTCCATTTCGAACTACACAAGAATGGTCGTCCTATAAACCCCTTACGAGTAAAGATACCAAGGGCACCATCTGTCAATAAAAAATATCGCAAGGATTTTGAGCGCTATCGCGATTCTCTGCTTACCGTTATTAAAAAGTTATCGGAAGATGAACCACCGGTTTCTGCAAATAAGCAATAAGATATTCTATTAAAAGGAGGTGATATGCCGATTCACATAAGGGCAGAAAAAGAAGATTTTGCCCCGACCGTTCTCCTTGTCGGAGACCCCGCAAGGGCAGAGAAGATAAGCAAGGTGCTGAAGGATGCAAAACTGGTGAATAAGAATAGAGGGTTGCTCGGTTTTACCGGAATCTATAAAGATATGTCAATATCGGTTCAAACAACAGGGATGGGATGTCCTTCAGCAGGGATTGTGATGGAGGAGTTGATTCAGCTTGAGGTGAAGAGATTTATCAGGGTTGGAACCTGCGGCGGTATTGGCGCCCATATAAAACCTCTCGACATTATCGCTGCAATAGCCGCAACACCGGTTGATGGAACAACAAGGACCTATCTCAATGGAGAACCCCATGCACCTTACGCAACATTTGAGATATTGAAGGCCGGCTATGATGTGGCAAAGAAGATGAATCTGAAGGTCTACTTTGGCGGTGTGGCAAGTGTTGATGTCTTCTATAATCCATTTCCTGATTATGTTCCCAAACTAAGAGCAAGAGGTATCCTTGCAGTCGAAATGGAGACCAGTTTGATATATTATCTTGCCAACAAAAATGGATTATCCGCGGCATCATTTCTGCTTGTCTCTGACCTTGTTGGAGCAGATGAGAGCTTCACCAAATATGTATCGGATCAGGAACTTTCCCGTGGCACTGACCGATTGATTGAGTATGTTTTAGAAACAGTCTACAATTACAATGCTGAATTTATAGGCAAAGAGTGAGATAATGTTTAGATGGCGGTGTTCAGTATGCGGATACATTTATGACCCCAGAAAAGGGGACCCAGAATCAGGTTTGGAACCTGGTATTCTGTTTGAAAAACTTCCTGATTACTGGGGATGTCCGGATTGCGGTGCGGCAAAAGAAATGTTTGAACGGATTGAAGAATATGAAGACGAATACGGATGAAGAGTTATTGACTTTCTTCTTAAATTGATAATAATTATTGGTGCTTAATAGATTTCTGAAAAAAGATAAGATTCTATTCAATTTTGAGGCCAGAAATTTTTCTGATGCCCTGAGAAAAATGTTGAAAAAGAGTGAAGAAACAGGCGTCCACGAGATAATTAATCAAATCAGCAAGAGGGAAAAATTGATGTCGTTTATAACGAGAAAAAATTTTGCCCTGCCAAGAATTGTGCTTGGACATAAGAAGAATACCGAAGTAATTATCGCAATCAATAAGAAGGGAATAAAACTGGGGCAAGGAACAGAACCGGTAAAGATAATCGTCTTATTTCTATTCTCGCCGAAAACCGATTCAGCAGCGCTAATTGCCCAGGCCCTACGTATCTTCAATGACGATAATCTCCGGGAAGAGCTCATTGAGAGTGAAAAACCGGATGAGGCGATTAATCTGATAAAAGAATGGGAATCTGAATGACAAAATCGGTGCGCTGGGTATTATTGATACTCTGGATTGGAATAATATTCGTCCTGACTGGATATCCGAAACTTTCGGTGCCCAGAATTGATAAATTCCCGGCGGATAAAATCTATCACTTTGTCGCCTTTTTTATCCTGGGTCTTTGTGAACTTCGATTATTCAAATGGCGTGACTACTTCATACTCGGCTGTTCAGTAGCTCTGCTTGCTGAATTTCAACAGTTCTTCGTCCCTGGTCGCGATGTGGAATTATTTGATATTCTGGCTGGGATTTCCGGTCTACTTATCTGTTATTTAATATTCAGAAAAAGAATTGGGAAGGAAGGATGATGATTTATCAAAGACCTAAGGGAACAAGGGACCTCTTCGCCCTTGAATTGAAAAGGATAGAGGCAATCAATTATCAGGCAAGGCAATTTTTTGAATCCTCAGGATATGTTGAGATTAAGACACCAACTTTTGAATTTGCCCAGCTATTTGCACGTTCGATTGGTGAAACCACTGACATTGTGGAGAAGGAGATGTATCTATTTGAAGTCGATAAAAGACAGTATGTATTGAGACCAGAGGGTACCGCATCGGTCTTAAGGGCATTCATTGAAAATAACCTTCGGGTGCCAGCACGCTTTCTATATATTGGACCAATGTTTCGCAAGGAAAGGCCTCAAAAAGGGAGATATCGGGAATTTTTGCAGATTGGAATCGAATTACTCGGCGAAGGAGAGCCTTTCTACGATGCGGAGATGATTGAGCAGGCAAACAGGTTCTTGAATTTAATTGGTCTAAACGAAAAAATAATCGAAATAAATTCGATCGGCTGTCCTGAATGCCGGAGGCGATATAAGGAGAAACTGCTCCAATATCTAAAACCCAAAATCGACCGGGTCTGTCCAGATTGTCAGCGTCGTTTCCAGAGGAATTTTCTCAGGATATTTGACTGCAAGAACAAGACCTGTCAGATAATCTATACCGATGCCCCGAAGATTACTGATAATCTTTGTGATCAATGTTTAAACCACTATAATCAGGTAAAAAATTTCCTTAATGCATTCTCGATAGAATATATTGAGAATAAAAAGCTGGTCAGGGGTCTTGACTATTATACCCGGACCGTTTTTGAGTTCAAGCACAGAGGGCTGGGCGCCCAGAATACGATCCTGGCCGGAGGCAGGTATGATCTCTTAATGAAAGAACTTGGAGGTAAAGATCTAGCCTGCTTAGGCTGGGCAATGGGTGTTGAAAGGCTTCTTTTGATTCTACCAGAAAATCTTCCTGAGATTAAACAGAAAAAGAAGATTTTTATTATTGTAATAGGGGAGAGGTTCATAAGTGAGATGGTGAAAATAAGGGGTTTGATTCAGCAAAGGGATGGAATCTGCATTCTTGGAAATCCGAGTGCCACTTTAAAATCCCAGCTGAAGAAGGCAAATCGGATTCAATCTGACTATGTTATTATATTTGGTGAGGATGAGGAGAAAAAAGGGGTGTATACCGTGAGAAATATGGAAACAGGATATCAGGAGTCAGTGGAAATTAAAAGTTTTGCCGATTATCTTAATAAATTACTTCAATAATATATAAATTTCTTCGAAAATAAATGAAAAAATAATAATCTGAATTACAGTAAAGAGATTGTCTGTCCAATCTTGCTCAGATTTTGTAAAATAAAACCGAACAGATGAGCATAAGATATAAGAGTGAAACATATTCAATTTTCTTAATGAATCTATCTTAAATACTTTTAAAAGGTTTTATCACTGAAATTTGATTTAACTTCAAATATATCTCATAATTCACTATATAATCATTTGGTAGTGTTTGCTGATTCAGTAAGAGAAAGGCAATTCAGGCTGAATTAACCTTAAGGTTTTGTAAATTTTAGAGAAACATCAGGTTGTTTCTTTATGTCCGATAACATATATTATGTAAACTAAGAAATAACACTAAAAATGCACGATTTTTAAGCCTTTCTCCCCTGATTCTATTACCACCCTGAAGCCACGAGTAATGCTAAAACCAATGCCCCAAGACAGCCGGTGACACATTCAGTTGTGATTGATGTATGCTTTATTTCTTCTTTCTTCTCTGTTACCTCCCTACCTGTAAAACCCTGGGTCATTATCCCAAATGTGAAGCCGACATCAGGCTGGAGACCAAATTTACCTGCATACAAGAACCTCACTCGTGCGTTCGTGATAATTCTGAACCTGTAAGTCCTAAATAGCATCAGGCCTCCATTGATATTAAATGCTGGACCATCATCGTTTTCAGAACTCCACCAATCATAACCCTGGTCAAAATGGTGATAATACTTCTTAAATGTAATTGAGTGAACTCCAATCCCGGCACCCAGATACCAGGCAAAATCTTTCTCTCCGAAAATCTTATGAATCAATAAGTCAAAATAGATATTGGTTGCCTCGGTCCCATTGTTCCAGCCAAAAAGTGCCTCAGTATACAAATGCCTCGTTTCGTATGAAAATGCAGTTTCTATTGTAAACATATCACAAGCCCTTCCTCCTGAATAGAGTCCGTAAAAGTATCCAGTTTTGAGGGATAATGTCATAAAGGGTTCTCGGGTCTTGAATGGAGGAACCTCGGTTTCAACGACCTCTCCCACATTGACTTCACTTGACAAGGGCTTTTGGGATATGAGCGATTCTACAATCCTTGTAGCAACAAGCTCCATCTCCTCCAGTTTTGTTATCGATATTCGATCAGAAAATTCAACCCGGTTATCAGAGACATTAAGATATTTGAAGGTGACAATATATTTCTCGCCCAGTTTCATCAGATCGCCGACGAATGCCTTATCTGCACCATATCGATTCGCAATTGAACAGGCCTTTGCAGCTTGATAGACGATTGAATCTTCAGGTAATTCGATAACTTGCAGGCTCTCTTCCTTGGTAAAGGCGTCTTTTAACAAACGAGTAACTATTCGACCCACATTTCTATCAAACCCAATCGTCTCGAGTTCAAAGACCACAACCTTGGTCTGAGGATAAAGGAAGGCGACTATAAACAGAATGAAAATGATATATTTTTTCATACATCCTCCTGTTCTAAAAAAGGCCTCTTCATCTTTCCCTTTTCCAGTTGGTCGAAATAGAGGTCAAAATTCTGAAGCCTCTTTTTTATTGAAAGCATCAAAAGGTTTAATTTATCCGAGGCATCAAGCAGATCCTGGCTCATCACACCGATTATCATATTAACATAAAGTTCTTCCAGCTGGAGTGCATCTAATCCTGCACAGGGTCTCAATCCCTGTAATCGTTCCTGGATATCGGTCAGGAGTAGATCGATGGCGTCGTCCGGCAGAAAAGACCGCTCGTCCATAATCATCAATATCGCCTCTTCTGCCTTTTTGAGTTTATTATACAGAAGTCGCTTGTTCTTCTCTCTCATCGTTGCACTCATATCATCCATTATTTTATTATATGCATTGGAAGGTTAAATGTCAAGCAAATTTTTTATTTCTGGATTATTATATTCATATATTCATAAACTTTACACTTTGTGCACGGCATAAAATGTAAAGTTTTCAATGGGCCTATCTATCTCTTTATTGAACAACTGGTACAGGAAGCGGCATTACAGGTTGCACAGGTTGAACCTCCTCCCCCTTTTATCTGGACCGCAGTAAATATGCGGGAAATATTTGTGCCCTTGCACTTCGGGCATTGAACCTTGTCCCTTTTGGAAATGGTTGTAAAGACCTCAAACTTATGGTCGCAATCATTGCAGACGAATTCATAGGTCGGCATAGGGGTATTATAATAAATTTTTGGCGAATGTCAAGAAAAACCAGAAAACCATTTCGGATTTCGGAATGGGAAAAGATTTAGTCATTTAAATACCGTAAGTCATTGAGTCATTAAGTCATTGAGTCATTTTCATAAGTTAAAAGGAAAAAGGCAAAAGTTAAAAGTGTTTGGAAAACAAGAGAAACGAGAAAAACCAGAGAAACCAGAAAAACTAGAAAAACTAGATAAACCAGATAAACGAGAAAAACGAGATAAACCAGAAAAACCAGACAAACGAGAAAAACCAGAAAGGTCAAGTGTGGACCATTACTTTTCTTATCTCCGCCTGTTTTTGCCAGTCCCCAAAAACAGTGCCGTCAGATTTCCCCTTTTCCAAAAATTTAGACAGGGCTGGGCTTAATGCGGTACCCGAAGATTTTGAAAATGGTGTTTGGGGTAAAGGAATGAAGGTATGGGCATGTATCCTGGCACCTAACTTGATAAGGTCCTGCATTACTTTTATTGAATCAGAAATTTCTTCCTCACCTTCTTCAGGTAGGCCAAAAATGAAGTCAACATTTGTCTTCAGCCCATTTTTTAATGTCAAACGAACCGCCTGATACACATCCTCTACAGTATGCCCACGGTTACAGAGAGCAAGGATACGCTGGCTTCCAGACTGTGCACCGATGATGATATTATCATTATCACAATATCTCTTTATCAGATCGATAGTCTGTTCATTCACAAATTCCGGCCTCACCTCAGAAGGAAATGAACCGAAAAAGAGTCTGCCTTTCTTCTCTAAAACCCGCCTTACCTCTTTCAGCAGGTTGGTCAATGTCACAATATTCATCTTCTTACCATCTGCGCCGTATGAAAATGCGTTCGGCGAGATGAACCTTATATCGGTCAAACCATAGGACTTCATCTGATTTACTGCCCGGCAGATTGAATCGATACTCCGATGTCTCGGTTTCATACCAAAAAGATATGGTGTTTGACAGAATTTACAACCAAATGGACATCCCCGGGTTATCTCAATCGGACCAAACAGACGGTGCTCAACCGCAAAGGGTGGGAATTGATCAAGGCAGGGAGTCTTTCCCCTGCCGGTATCAAGATATTGTCCCTTTTTACTGTAGATAATGCCTTTAACTTCTTCATACCCTTTTTGTTCAGCAATATTGTTTAATAAATTTATGAATGTCTCTTCAGCCTCTCCCCGGACAACAATGTCAAATCCCATTTCCAGACTGATGTGTGGCTCACCAGTTGCCTGTGGACCTCCGCAGATGAATATAACCTTTTGTGCACAACGCTTTCTCAGAATGCGGATGCACTCCTTAATTTTCTGAACCTGGGAGATGAAATATGAGAAGGCGATAATACACTTCTTATGTCGCTCAACGATGGCACCGATATCATTTAATAATCTCTCTTCTCTTTTTACAATATATACTTTAAACTTATCTTTTAAGGTGACAGTCTCTAAGGCCCCCAGGAGTGCGTTGAAACTGTTGCGATTATCACGGTCATAAGCCCCTTATACGATTGAGGGTGAATGCAAAGTCAAGGATTCTGAATTCGGCAAGATGCGCAGGCTTAGGATGGGTTGAAAATGATTCCACCCCTTTTTCAACAAGTTCGTGTTCGACTATTTTATAAATCTGGCTCATAGTTTTTTTGTCATCCATCAGCCGTCGGTAGATATAGACAAGGGCATTAGCAATTGCATCAGACTGGCCCAATTCGACAATCTGTTCAACCTGAGAGATATCGATCTCTCTCGGACCAAAGATGACCTTTTTTAGACCCTTTGCCTTTGCCTGAGTCTTTCCCGGCCTCTTTTCTGGATTCAAACTACTCTTCAAGGGAATGCGCGAACGGATCAGACCAAACTTCCCCTCCCCTCTTTCTTCTATTCCCAGTTTCTTCACCCTGGCAGTAAAATCTTTTGGTAGATAGTTCTGCATACATATCACACTATCTGCAACCTTGAGATATTCACCCGAGCCTCCGGTAACAAGAATTGTCGAAATATGATAATCATTGAAAAGAGGTCTTACTTTATCGATAAATGGTGTAATCGGCTCCAGGTCATCAGGCACAAGACTGCGCATCTTACTATCTCGAATCATAAAATTCGTTGCGGATGTATCCTCATCAATGAGCAGAAGTTTAGCACCGGCCTCAATCGCCTCAATAATATTTGCTGCCTGCGAGGTGGAACCGCTTGCATTCTCAGTAGTAAAATTTCTCGTATCAACCTTCTGAGGAAGGTTACTGATAAAAGGCGAAATATCAACACCAACAATACTTCTTCCATCCTCAGCCCTTATCTTTATTGCCTGTTTCACGGTAACTACAAATTCTCTTCCATCTCCTGGTATATGATTATAGATTCCGTCCTGAATTGCCCGAAGCAGGGTAGATTTGCCGTGAAAACCGCCACCGATGATTAATACTACACCCTCGGGTATACCCATACCTTTAATCGCACCATAATTTGGAAGTTCAATCGTGCTTTCCAGTTCTTTCGGTGCAATGAAGGGGATCGCCTTTTTCGAATCCATCGGGTGATCATCCACACCACTTCTTCTCGGCAGGATACTTCCGTTGGCGACAAAACAGACAAGGCCGAGCTCATTTAATCTATTTCTTAAATACTCTGCATCCTCGATTGTCTTTATATGACGCTCCAGATCGCGCTCAACCAGATTTTCATAGAAGAGGCTATATCTTATAAGTCTGCTTATGTCATAAAAAACCATCGCCTCTGCTTCATTGCCAAGGATTCTTCTACCTCGGGATGGAAGGCCGATAAAGAATCGAGCCTCCAGAAACTTTTCATCAATATGAATTGCACTCCGTTCGAGCACCCTCTGTGATGGTTGATAACTGAATATCGCACCCGATTTCCCCTCTCCCCTTTTTTTAGAGAATCGGTGTGACCTTGTATTGAGTTCCCTTAAGAGAAAATCTTCGAGGGCGACCCTTCTGATTCTATTTTTGAATGTCCACCCTGGAAATTTCGCAATATCCTGGGGTATCCTTACTCTGATTTTAGTGGCAGGGGCGAATGGGTCTTTCTGGATATGGTCAAAAAAGAGTTCGAATGTGGAAAACTGGAATTGTCTTTTTTTTAATTCTTGATATGCAGAATATCCCCGATGGTCAATTTTTCTTAAAATTTCTTTAAGTCTCTGCATTAAGAATAGAGCGATTGCAACAGTTCTTCATAGATTTTGAGGTCTGAAGTGCTATAAAGAACAAGGCGGATTCTCTTAACCGATTTCAATTCAGGAATTATTTCAACAATTGTTTTGATTGCTACCCTTGCCGCTTCTCTGATGGGATAACCGAAGACACCCGTCGAGATTGCAGGAAATGCGATTGAGGCAATCTGATTCTGTTCTGCAAGTCTAAGGGCATTACGGTAGCAATCTGCAAGTTGTTTGTCTGCAGGTTCATCTCGGCCATAGACAGGACCAAGACAATGAATTACATACTTATTGGGAAGGTTATATGCCTTTGTTATAACCGCCTGTCCAGGTTTGATGGGTGCCAGGCCTTTGCATTCCTGATAAAGCTGTGGGCCGGCTGCACGATGAATCGCACCGGCAACGCCGCCACCAGGTCTTAACCAGGCATTTGCAGCATTCACCACCGCGTCAATATCCTGTTGTGCTGCAATATCGCCCTGCAGACATTCAACAATAATACCTGATATATTCTTTTTCATATCATTAGCCTCCAGTGATACTACTAAATCGCTGGTTTATGGACTTCCACCCTTCTGGGACTTTTCAATCTTTGCCCAGGTATCTTTTAAAGTCTCGATACGATTAAAGACAAGATGTTCAGGCGTAGAATCAGGGTCAACGCAGAAATATCCCAATCTCAGAAATTGGTATCGATCCCCGACCTTTGCATCCTTGAGACCTGGCTCAAGTTTGCAGTTTTTTAAGACCTCTAAGGAATGGGGATTCAAGTTTGAGCGAAAGTCCTTACCCGGTTCGGTATCCATAGGGTCGGGTTTTGAAAATAGATGTTCATAGAGCCGCACCTCGGCATCAATCGCATATTTTGCCGAAACCCAGTGGAGGGTTCCCTTCACCTTTTTTCCTGCCTTCTTTTCACCACTCTTTGTCTCGGGATCATATGTGCAATGGACCTCCAGTATTTCACCACTCTTTTGGTCCTTGATGAAATTCACACACTTTATAATATAGGCATGCTTTAGTCGGACTTCCCTGCCCGGTGCAAGGCGAAAATATTTTTTGGGAGGAATTTCACGAAAGTCATCCCTTTCGATATAGAGGATTCTGGAAAATGGAACCCTGCGGGTACCCATCCCCGGGTCTTCCGGATTGTTCACTGCCTCAAGCTCTTCCACCCTGTCTGCTGGGTAGTTATCGATAATCAACTTCAGAGGCCGTAATACCGCCATCCTTCTTGGAGCCCTTTTATTCAAATCCTCACGCAGGCAGTGCTCGAGCAACCCAATGTCGACCACGGTATTGCTCTTTGCTACACCGATTCTTTCACAAAAATTTCTGATTGCTTCTGGTGTGTAGCCTCTTCGGCGCAGACCGGATATTGTGGGCATCCTTGGGTCATCCCAGCCCCGGACATAGCCTTCTTCAACAAGTTTGAGCAGTATCCGTTTACTCAAAACCGTATAGGTGAGGTTCAGACGGGCAAACTCAATCTGTCGGGGATGATGAATCTTCAGTTGTTCAAGAAACCAGTCATATAATGGTCGATGGTCTTCGAATTCTAAGGTGCAGATCGAATGGGTTATCCCCTCGATTGAATCGGATTGTCCGTGTGCAAAGTCATACATCGGATAGATACACCACTTGTCCTGGGTGCGATGATGCGGTGCATGTAATATCCGATACATTACCGGATCACGCATATTTAGATTTCCAGAAGCCATATCAATCTTCGCCCGCAAGACCCTCGAACCATCAGGGAATTTACCCTGACGCATCTTTTCAAAAAGCCTCAGGTTCTCCTCGATTGAGCGATTCCGATATGGGCTTTCTTTTCCTGGCTTGGTCAGTGTTCCCCGATACTCCTTTATCTCTTCAGCACTGAGGTCATCAACATACGCCTTACCGTCTCTAATCAGTTGAACTGCGAACCCATAGAGTTTATCAAAGTAGTCTGATGCATAATACTCCCGGTCTCCCCAATCAAACCCGAGCCATCGGATATCTCTTTTAATCGCCTCGACATATTCAGCCTGCTCTTTTATCGGGTTGGTGTCATCGAATCTGAGATTGCAGAGCCCACCGAATTCCTGTGCAATTCCGAAATTGAGACAGATCGATTTGGCATGGCCGATATGGAGATAACCGTTCGGCTCAGGAGGAAATCGTGTATGGACCTTTCCTCCATACCGACCGGTTCTTATGTCCTCTTTGATGATATCCCGAATAAAATCGCTCTTCTCCATAGTCAATATTATTCAATTACACCCATCTGTCAATTATTTTCTGGTTTTTCTGGTTTTTCTCGTTTGTCTGGTTTGTCTCGTTTCTCTCGTTTTTCTAGTTTTTCTGGTTTTTCTGGTTTATCTAGTTTTTCTGGTTTTTCTGGTTTATCTAGTTTTTCTGGTTTTTCTCGTTTCTCTTGTTTTCCAAACACTTTTAACTTTTGCCTTTTTCCTTTTAACTTAGTTAAGGAAATGACTTAATGACTAATGTTTTTTCGAGTATCCAGAATCAATCTTTTAAATCCGAAATGGGGTATTAGATGCGGCGGGTATAAAAACCCAAAGGTGCAATCCTTTTGACCTTTGACCCCGAGGATACGGACGAGGATATCCTTGACGAAGTTGAGGTTCTGCCTGATGGCACCCTCAAATTTTTTCGTGGAAAACAGAAAGGGATGCTATTCCATCGATATAAAAATAAAGAAATTTACACATTAATCGGACAGAAAAATATTATTTCATTTGAAAGGACAGAAAAAGGGACAAGGATTGTTATCTGTCGCTGAATTGTCCTATCTTATGATACTTCCTGGTTTTACCTCTTTCTCCGGTAATAAGAGAACCGGCCTGCCATCTTCGTCAGCGGCCAGAACCATCCCTTCACTCTTATAGCCCATAAAATTCCTCGGTTCTAAATTCAACAGCACCGGTAATCTTTTGCCGATAAAATGTTCAGGCTCATAAAATTGCGCCATACCGACAACCACCTGCCTCTTTTCACTTCCAAAATCGATTTCCAGGAGGATCAGATTTTTTGACCCAGAAATTCTGCGCGCTGATATTACCTGACCGATCCTTAGATCCAGGCGTTCAAAAAGTTCAAAACCGATCGTCCCTTTTTCTTTCATCTAATGGAAGTTCTGTATTTTACTCTAATCCTCAGGCTTTTCTCGACGATGCCTGCGAATCTCCTTTATCATCTGTTTGATCTCCTGCCGGAATTCATCTTCGAATATCAGATATTTTGCTCGCTGAATAGGTGTAAGAATCTGCCACATCTCTTTAATTCTTTTTATCTGAGTCTGGGCATGTTCCTTTAATAGTTCTTCATATTCCTTGAGCAACGGGGTTATCTTCGATTCAGGCGCTTCCCTTCTCAGTAGGCCTTTCAATTCGTCCAGAATTTCCCCTTTTCTTTCCCGAAAATTCCTCTCTTCTTTCTGGTATTCGTTCAATCTGGGGAAGAATTTTGTCGCCTGGTCTGTACTTAGATCAAGCTCCTTGGTCAACCGATAGATTTTAACCTTTTCAATAATCTCACGCGGATCACCTTCGTGAAACGGCTGGGCAAAGGAGAAGATTAACATTAAGACCATAAAGATGAGAAACTTTTTCATCACACCTCCTTCTCAGATACCCTTGGTACGGGTATCGAACTCATATTTTTTATATAATTCTTTAAGTAATTGTGTCTTCTGCTGGAGGGTCAAATCATTGAGCATATCATCAAGATTATCGGTTAGATGCTCTTCGATGGAAACAAGCTCATCAATTAAATCCTCATCAACTACACCATCGATGGCAAGACAGGCAATCTCATTATCATCAAGCAGGTCGGATACGAAAACCGATATCTCCACACTCTGCGGTTTCGGTGCCAATAGAATAAATAAGAGAACCGCAGTCGCCGCCACAGGCAGAAATATTTTCAAGTAATTCCAGAGAGGACGACTTCTCGGCCTGAATTCTTGCTGGCGTACGCGCTCTTTCAACCGCTCAAAGAATTGGGGGGCTGGAAGTTCCACCTCATCATTTTCTAACATCTGATAGAGATTTGAAAGGGCCTCGTATTCCCGTTTACATTCAGGACAGTGTTTCAGGTGCTCCATCAGTTCGGCCTGCTCCTTCTGACTCAATTCTTGCTCGATATAGTCTAACAACTTATCGCGGTATTTCCGACATTGTCTCATATCCACTCCTTTAACAACTCCCGTAACTTTCTTATTGCGTGATAATGATTCGCTTTTGCGGTTCCTGTGCTGATCCCCATTATATCCCCTACCTCATCGAATGTATATCCTTCATAATGGTGCAGGAGAAAGACCATCCGCTGTCGCTTGGGAAGTTTTCTCAGAGCATCATTAATCGCAATCTTCATCCTTATTCTCTGGTCCATCGAAACCATTGCCTCAGGCTCATACTGTTGGACCGACCGATTTCTTCGTCTGAAGGAGATACAGGTATTAACTGTAATGCGATATAACCAGGTAAAAAACTTCGATTTTTCATTGAATTTCTTGAGATTGTTATAAACCTTGATGAAAACATCCTGGCAGACCTCTTTTGCATCACTCTCGTTCCTGGTATAGCGATAACAGAGCGAATAGACCGAGCCCTGATACTTCTCAAAGAGACGGTCAAATGCCTTTTCATCGCCACTCTTAAAATCCTGCACCAGTTGAATATCTTCATTGCCATTCATTTATATATGACTCACATCGATAAGCGAATGGTTTAATACATATCTTAGAAGAAAGGGGCCCGGTGCCCTTGAATAGCGGCTAAATCCCGGGCTCAATACTCTTCCTCAACATAGGGTTCAAATTGGTCCTTCTCAGCACCGCATTCTGGACATACCCAATCTTCAGGGAGGTTTTCAAATAATGTGCCCGCGGGAATTCCGTTGTCCGGATCCCCATAATCCGGTTCATAGATATATCCACAAACGGTGCATTGCCATTGACCTATCATAGACCTCCTTTTTAAGCGTCCTATTTTATAAAAAAAATCTGGAGTGTCAAGGCAGAAATGTTCACCGCAGGACAATGAACTTTAAACCGAACCCCTTCTCATTATCAGAACGGATAATATATGCGCCAGTGCTTAGACCTATTGGCTCCATCGGGTGAAATACAAGTTTAACCCTCTGCCCCAGGATATTGAATATTTCAAGCGGGTAATGGTCTTTTTCTTTAATTATCGAGCAGAATCGTGCATCGGACCTCACCGGGTTCATTATATGCACAGAAGGCTTTGATCGGCTATCCAACTCAATACCCACAGCTGGATTTGATTCACCCGGTGTGACAGCAACATAGTCATTAAAATCGACCGCATTATTATCTGTATCAGACCCATCAGGATAGCGTCCCAGTGAATGGCCTTCAGAGACATCCTGGCCCGGACACCATTCACCGACAAACACCCAGCCATCAAGTTCACCATAGCCCAGGGCATCTATTACAATACCATTCAGACACAACTGAACATTGTCCGGACCGTTCTGTAGATCGACACCGGGGTCAATGAGGTCTGCATTGGGCACAGTCCCACAATCTGCAATAACAAAAAATCCGTCCTGGGGAATGGAATGTCCGCTCAGATCAATCTCCACATATTCATTTCCACCATTACCATTGATACCTTTAATGCTCATACCATCGAGCCCGGTTCCCGGTTCTGCATATAGTTCTATAAAACATCCTGAATCTGGTCCAGGGGTATCATAGTAGACTTCATTTATCGAAATCCCTGTTATTCCCACAAAATAAGAATGGGTATCTGAAGAGACCTCGAGGCCGTCGTCATCATAAAATTTCAGATAATAAAAGACCGTATCTCCCTCTTCCCCACAGGGTATATGAAATCTGAATGTGTCGTTATGAATTGTATAATGGGTGCATTTTATCAGATTGGAAAGGTTATTCACTCCATAGAACAGGGTATCAGCGATAATTGTTCCGTCATCGGTTACCCAGGCATAGATATCTTCAGTAGTATTTGGTGCAGGGTTTATCGGATGGTGCCAGACCCGAATGATAAGGGGTGGTTGTGTAGCTAAAGGGGCGAAATATACATCGTCAAGGTAGAAGACTGCGCCTCCATCCCAGTTTGAAGCGACATCATATGCCCGGATAAGTACGAGGACCGACTCCGCATCGCTGGGTGATATGACAGTAAAACTCAACTCCTGCCAGGCAGAAGAGTCAACTGAATAATTACCGGACCAGTAGGTTCCAGAAGGAAACCATTCAACACCCGGCCTGAGCCTCCCTGCAGGATCATCATCCCATACCCAGATATGGAAATTATACTGAATATTGGGCTGGACCTCAATATATCCCTGAAACAGGTCTGCCTTTGTCTGGGTCTGGGTGATTAAGCTATCCTTAACACTGAAATTTCCTGAATGGACAGTGGTATTTTCTTGATACAACAAAATTGAGTCATCCTTCTGCCAGTATATGGGTTGTCCTCCAGACCAATATTCAAAACCGGGATTCTGGATTATATTCTGCCCTCTGCTATTTACCATACATAAGACCAGAAATAGAATATATTTCTTCATAATTTCACTCCTTTTTATATTACAGATATTTCTTTATTGTCTTCAGTCTTGAACCTGACAGCAGGCTCTCAAAGGAAAGAACCTGGATAAACTCCTTACCGTCCTTTATTACGCCCTTTAAAAATTTCTTCGGCTTCACCAATTCCGGGAATGGACTCAATTCGTCTGAAACTACAATACCCAATACTTTATTTACCTTAAATCCGATGGGTCTTCCATCAATTGTCGAGACGATAACCTCAAACTCTTTATGACCGTTGAGTTTAAGAAAACCGGGTAGGTCAAAGAGTAGTATCCGCTGTTTTCTCAGACGAAAATAACCGGCAAGATTTTTCGCCAGACCGGTCTTTTCGATTATCTCTTTGGGTCGGGCGATTTCTCTTACTTCTTCAATCGGTGTCGCAAAGACAACCTTGCCGATGGAATATTTGAGATAGTAGCTTTCCTTCACAACCTTTCCAGTAGCTGGTTCAACTTTACGACAACATCAGACAGTAACTGGGCGGTTGAGCTGAACTGTTCCATAGAGGCGGTCTGTTCCTGAACCGATGCCGAAACCTCTTCGGTTGAGGCCGCGGTATCAGATGCAACCTGGGCGATCTGTTCAATCTGTTTAACCAATGATTTTGTATGTTCGGCTTGCTCAGCCGCTGCCTGGTTAATTCGGGATACCATGTCGGTAACCAGGTCAACCGCCTTCACAATGCCGGTGAACTGTTCTTCGGTTTGTGAGGCGAGTTCGTTCGATTCAGTAATGCGTTTCTTTTCAGAAGTTAACAGCTGACTCAACTCCTGAATTGTATTGTTGATTTCTACTATCAGGTTTTCTACTGTTGCCGATGAGTTTCTTGTTTCATTAGCGAGATTTCTAATCTCATCCGCAACTACAGCAAAGCCTCTCCCCTGCTCCCCGACGCGTGCCGCCTCAATTGCCGCATTAAGTGCAAGCAGGTCAGTCTGTTCAGTGATACTTGTAATGATATCAAGAATCTTCTTGATTTCGTTCGATTGAATTAGAAGCCGTGCCATCTTATCTTCAATGAATTTTGTCTCTTCGAATATCTTCTTTGTAATATCCGCCTCTTTTTTTGAAAACTCCATACCCTGTTTTGCTGAATCGGTTGTCCTTCGCGATGATACCGATGCCATCTTTACCTGAGAGGATATCGAAGTAGTAAGATTATTTAATTCCTCGATTGAATGGGCGATTGTAGTGATGGCGGAAGATTGATCTTGGGCTCCACTTGAGATATGCTGAATGGTGGATGAAACTTCTTGTAATGATGCATTCATCTGCACCGCCGCGGTGGAGAGGTCTTCAGAGGATTTTTTGATTTCACCGCCTAAATTCAAAACATTTTTGAGGGTCTCTCTTATTGTAGTAAAGACATTGTTCAATTCAGCGGCGATTTCTTCAGTAAGAAAGTTAGCACCCGAAGAAATTTCTTTCGTATTCTGCCAATTTTTTATATCATTTAAAAGCTTATTATGGGCACGCTGGAGGGGTAAGACAAGTGCTGAGGCGACCGCCCAGGAGATTATGAATACCTTGTAATATGATAGATTATTATTCCGGATAAAAATGCAGCGACGATTCCATACAGCAGTATCCAGAAAAAATAGGTTGATGATGTGCCTGTGAAAAGGGCGGAGAGTATCGATGCAGAAAGGGTTCCGATTGCATAATCGAGATATACCCGGTTGAGTTTGAATCTTGACTCAAAGATTATGACATAGAGAAAGTTGATGATAGAGAGGATGATAAAATAGAGGACGAGCCGATTCCATTGATTGAATACGAGCTGGCCCGTCAAAAGGGCGAATAAAATAATTTGTAACAGCAGGGCCAGTATCGCTATGGGTAACTTATGTTTCATCATTTTGCCTCCATTCAGTAAGGGTGTTAATCAATTCACGGGGTTTTAGAACCCCCGCAAATCTATCCTGATACCAGAATATTCCAGCCAAAAATTTTGCCTCTTCCTTTGAGTAGATATCGGGTAAAGGAGAAAATTTCCCTTCATTGAAATTTACAATTTCAACCTCAGTATCCACAAGAAATCCGATTTTGGAGTCATCAATTATTGTTATTAAGCAGGGCCGTACTTCGGTTTTATCCTCATCAGGTTCTTTTTCTTTAAGTAAGCTTCTGAGATCGATGACGGGCACTGATTCTCCCCTCAGGTTTACGACGCCAATAAATGAAACAGGCAGATGTGGAACCGAGATCAATTCGAATGAATGGATAATCTCTAAGATTGCATCGAGCTCAATTGCAAACCATTCCTTGCCCACGCCAAAAACCGCCAGACTTTTGTCTTCTGCCTTGGATGCCTCGATTCTTTTCTTAGGGATCTCTTTCTTCACCTCTTTTGTGACTCGTGGTTTATCCTGTCGATAAAATTGGCGGAATTTAATTGCCATTATTGAATCAACTCCTTGTAAACCTCATTTATAAGCGGTTCATCAATTATGTCTTTTTTGAGAAGTAATCCCGCATACATCGAATTGGTCGCGAGGGTATTTATTAACCGTGGGATACCACGGGAGAGTTTATGAATTAAGGAGACTGAAGAGGGGGTGAAGACTTTCCGTTTTGCCTGGGCTATCTTCAATCTGTGTTTGATATATTTCTTGGTCTCTTCTGCATTTAATCCACGAAGGTGATAGCGGATATTTATGCGCTGATTCAACTGTTCTATCTCCTGAATTCTTTTTTTCAATTCAGGCTGGCCCAACAGGATTATCTGAAGTAACTTCTTCTTCTTGTCTTCGTAGTTTAATAATAGTCTTATCTCCTCCAAAGTCCTTTTCGGTATGGCCTGTGCCTCATCAATCAACAATACCGGTGTAATGTTCTTTTTATCGCTTTTGATGAGCAATGATTGAAGTTTCTCCATCAGTTTGGTGCGATACCGGGGTGGCTCTTCATCACCGAGTTCCTGGACAATCATTCTCAATAACTGGGTGGGTGAGAACTTTGGATTTATCAGTTTAATCGTGGTAAATCTTGATCCGGGTAATTTTTCTATCAGGCTATAGACCAATAATGTCTTTCCACATCCCACCTCACCGGTTATCAGTGTGAGTCCGCCTTTAACCTCTTTGAGGTTGAACAGAATTCGACCCATCGCCTCGACAAAGTCTTCTGATTCATAGAGATATCTTGTATCCGGAGTATTGAGAAACGGCTTCTCTTTCAGCCCCCAGTATGCCTCAATATTCATATGGCTAATTCTCTTCAGATTTTCGGGTTTGTCAAGAGATATTCTGGTTTTTCTGGTTTCTCTGGTTTGTCTGGTTTTTCTGGTTTCTCTGGTTTGTCTGGTTTTTCTCGTTTTTCTGGTTTGTCTGGTTTTTCTGGTTTCTCTGGTTTGTCTGGTTTTTCTCGTTTTTCTGGTTTCTCTCGTTTGTCATGCTGAACTTGGTTCAGCATCTCTTGAGACCCTGAAATAAATTCAGGGTGACATTCTTTTTCAAATCCGAAATCCGAAATTCGCAATCCGAAATGGTTTGCTGGTTTATCTGGTTTTTCTAGTTTCTCTGGTTTATCTAGTTGAAAAAAATTGAGATTCCGAAACAATACTGAGCTTCCTCAGCACAGGGTTCGGAATGACAATGTTATTATCCAGTATCAATCTTTTAATTCCGAAATCCGAAATTCGCAATCCGAAATGCCTTTCTGGTTTGTCTCGTTTTTCTTGTTTCTCTGGTTTTCCAATGACATAATTACTCAAAATGACATAATTACTCAATGACTTAATGACTAATGCTTTTTCAATGACTCAATGACTAAATCTTTTCCAAATAACTCAATGACCAACGATTTTTTAATCACTCAATATTTTACCGCTGTCTTATTGACTTTTATAATTTTATGTGTAAGATTGGTAATAAAGGAGAAATATGAAAAGAAAAATTATCTTCTTTCTTCTTGCTGTCTTCAGCCTCTTTGCGGGTGATTTGGATGAGGTTATCAATAAAACCGTAAAGCGGTATGAAAATTTGAAGACATTTTATGCGGAATTCAATCAATATTATTGTGATGAGGTTTCTGGAACCTGCCAGAACTTCACCGGAAGAATCTATTTTTCCCGGCCGAATTACTTTCGAATGGAGATTGATAAACCGCATCAGATTTATATCGGAGATTCTTCATCATTATGGATATATCTTCCAGAAAAGAGGCGGGCGATTAAGCAGTCATTGGGCCAGGTTCCATTCTCGGTCAATCCTGAATTATTCCTTAAGGACTATGAAAAACATTTTTCCGCTTCATTTGCGCGAAAAGAAGCTACTTACGAAATCAGTCTCTTGCCAAAGGACAGCAATGAGTTATATCAGAAGATAACAGTAACGATTGATCCGAAAAATTATAATATCACTGCAATTTCTATTGAGAATGAGGTGGGGTCTGAAAGTAAGTATGAGTTTGAACATATCGAATTGAATAAAAATATCCCCAGGAAAATCTTCAGATTCCAACCTCCCAAAGGGATAAAGGTCGATGAGTACTAAATTTCTTCTCGACAACTACTGTTTTGTCTGTGGAAAAGAGAATGAGAATGGTCTAAGGCTCGAAATTGTGGAGACTGAAAATGGAGTAAAATCAAAGGTAGTCTTGCCGAAATGGACCCAGGGCTACAATCGTATTGTCCATGGCGGTATCGTCTGTGCTATACTTGATGAAATGGTAGCCTGGGCTGCAAAATCCAAAGGGCACAAATCAGCTACCGTTGACCTCAAGGTTCGATTGAAAAAGGCGATGTTCGTCGAAAGAGAGTATCTTGCGACCGGTCAAATTTCAAGTGTTAAAAACAGATTGGTCCTGGCTCGGTCCGAGATAAGGGATAAAAAGGATACCCTGATCGCCCAGGCCGAGGCGAAGTTATTGAAAGTCTCAGAGGAGAACGAGTGAGACTTGCGGTTATCTCCCTGGGATGTCCAAAGAATCTTGTTGATTCAGAAAAGATTATCGGCTCTCTTGCAGACACAGGGATAGAGCTGTGCAGTAATCCTGATGAAAGTGATGTTGTCATAATTAATACCTGCGGGTTTATCAAACCAGCTATCGAAGAGACCGAAAGGGTAATTGCAGATGTGCTCAGTTCTACAAAGGGGTTAAAGACCAAAGTCTATGTGACAGGCTGCGCGGTGAATCGACTTGATGGAAGATTGAGAAGAAGATTCAAAGGGGTTAAAGCCTGGTTCAAATTAAATGAACAGACACAATTAATTCACACAATCTCCAGAGGAAATATATCAAACGCCCGCCTCTGTTCAACAAGGGGTTATGCATACCTGAAGATTTCGGACGGCTGCTCAAATTATTGTTCTTACTGCACCATACCGATGATCAAAGGAAAATATCGGAGTTTCTCTATGCCCATCCAAAATCACTCGATGAGCAAATAATTGATGAGATTGCTCGCAACAGAAAGGTCTGTAAGTATCTCGACCTTCCGATTCAGCATATCAATGATCGTATACTTAAGTTGATGAATCGTAAGGTTGATAGAAAAAGAATCGAATTTCTGGTCAAACAGCTTAAAAAAATTAAAGGAATTTCTCTAAGAACAACGGTTATAGCTGGTTTTCCAACTGAAACAGATGAAGAATTTAACGAACTTTATAACTTCTTAAACGAGCGATATTTTGACTGGCTTGGGGTCTTTCCGTATTTTAGAGAACCCGGGACTGTTGCTGCTCGATTAAAACAGCTTCCTGGGGATGTGATCGAAAAGAGGTATAAACGGCTTTTAAGGCTCCAGTCAAAATTAATAAAAGAATTTAGCCAAAAACATCTGAATAGAGTTTATCCGGTGCTCATTCATCATAAAGGAAACACCCTTATTGGACACACCCGTTTTCAGGCCCCGGATATAGACGGTCAGGTAAGGGTTATGTCCCGGACAAGAGGGTTGGGAAAAATTTATAAAATCAAGATAACCAAGGCATACCGGGGTGATCTCTATGGAGAATAGAAAAAATATATTCTGGTGTTTGATATTAATTCTTCTCCCCTATTCCCTTAGTGGGTTTGACATTCCACTAAGATTTAGTGGTCGGGCATTCTTGGGTAAATACCTAAACAGTGATACCTCCCGGTATAATATGGATGCATCGGTTAAATTATACTGCACGGTAATAGAACAGGGCCCTTTCTCATTCTTTCTCGATTATCAGGATGACCTTGATATGGCTCATCAGAAAGGTGGAGTATCATTGGATCCAAGGTATGCCCATTATTATATCACCGGTGGGTTTAACTATCTCAATAAAGCCATCTACATTGCTGGATATCTTATCCATGACTGTATCCACGATATCGATTATGATACTCCAGGAACCCCGGTCTTTAATCGTTTTCGTATCAGGATTGCCGCACCAGACTTCCACCCTTTACTTCGTCTAAAAAGCACTAAAAGGTTTATCTGGTCAATTGATTTGGGTGCATATCCGCATTGGAAGTATCATGGCTGGGATATTAATGCAGGGGGCGACTACCGATATGACATATTGGTAAAATCCAGATTGAGCATCTTCAAAAACAGCCTGTTCGGAGTTGAACTGGCACCTGAATTCCATTTCACCTGGGGTGATACATCCCTCTATCACCAGCATCTTGCACGACTTCAGTTATATTATAGCAATTTGAGCCGTCGTATTGGCATTGAGTGTTCATATCATCTTTACAATAATGATCCAATAAAAAATCCGGATAAATTATGGATATTATCGGTATTTGTCGAATTTTAGTAACCGCCTTTATATTTTCGAATTCACAAGGTCCCTATGAGCTTTTCAGTATGGGCTGTCAGATGGATATCTCTCACTTGCCAATGCATATTACCGAATGGACCGCTTTGATGAAGGAATTGATCTCCTGAAAAGAGGATTACTACTCAAACCTGATGAGCTCAAATTTTATATAACAATCGCTGTCGGATACATCGGTAAAAAGGACCTCAAAAAGGCGATGGATTATTACCAGAAGGCAAAAAAGATAGCCCCGGAGAATATTGATATCTATATTGCCCTTTCCATACTCAATGAGGGAACCGGCAATCTGTCTCAGGCGATAGAGGTTCTGAAACAGATCCCGGAAGGGCTGAAGACTCCTGAGGTCTTTATTCGTCTGGGAACAATGGAAGGCAAGGCCAATCATCATACCGAGGCGATCGAGTACTACCGTAAGGCATATATGATGGATACAACAAATTCCAGGGCACTGCTCGGCATAGGGACAGGATTCGATATCCTCGGAGTGAAGGATTCAGCAGTATACTACTATGAACAGGTCCTATTACTTGATACCACAAATATTGATCTGGAAAAACGATTGATTGACCTCTATATTGATACTGACCAATATATGAATATCATCTCCCTTGCCCAGCGGATTTTAGAGAAGAACTACTTAGACAGTGATATCAGAAGGAATCTCGGCTATGCCTATTACAAACTCGAGATGACAGAGCAGGCCCTGAATCAATTCATTCTCGCGGCAAAATTCGACCCTAAGGATACCTACTCAAGATTCTATATCGCCCGTATCTATATCGACCTCGGCAAACACAAGCTCGCAAAACAGGAGTTATTACAGGCGCTCTCAACCGACCCTGATTTTATCGAACTATGGCTGTACCTCGGGCTGATTTCAATTGATACAAGAGATTATAAAACAGCGGAATGGGCGTTCACCGAGGCGATACATCGCGGTGGGGATCTTGGTCAGCTCTACTATCTGATGGGTGTAGTAGCAGAACTCCGGGAGGACTATAGCAGGGCATATATCTATTATCGGAAATCCCTGAAAAAGGAACCGAAGAACATATCCGCACTTGATGCCCTTGCCAACCTCTGTGCCCGACTCAATCGGGATGAAGAGGCATTTTCAGTTTTTAAAGAAATCATAAAAATTGATACGACCGATGCCAACGCCCTCAACTATGTAGGGTATACATTTGCCGAGAAGAACGATAGTCTGGAATATGCCCTGGAATTAATCAATAGGGCACTTTCAATCGATCCCAATAACGGTTATTATATCGATTCTCGAGGATGGGTCTATTATCAGATGGGAGAGTTTGATAAGGCCCTGACCGAACTGGAAAGGGCAGCCGAGCTTGCACCGGACCCTGTTATTCTCGAACATCTGGGCGATGTTTATGTTAAACTCAACAAGCTTGATGATGCCCGGCAGGCGTATATTCAAGCCCTGGAAAAGGACCCTAAGAACAAGAAACTGAGAAAAAAATTGCATTCAATCAATGATTAACTTATGAAGACTGTAGGTGTTCTGGGAGGAATGGGTCCACTTGCAACCGTAGATTTCCTAAATCGATTGGTTAAATTGACACCGGTGCATAAAGACCAGGAACATATTAAATTGATTATTTATATGAACCCTCAGATTCCAGACCGCACCCGAGCAATTATGAAGAAAGGTAAAAGTCCGACAACTGAACTCAAAAAGTCATTAAGATTTCTGGAAAATAGTGGTGCAGATTTTATTGTTATACCCTGTGTAACCGTCCATTTCTGGCTCAATGAGGCCAGAAAGGCTGTGAGGATACCTGTTCTGGATATTGTTGAACTTGTCATAACCAATATTAAAAAAAAGAAAGGCATAAAAAGAGTGGGAATTCTTGCTACAACAGGGACCCTTAGTACTGAAATATTGCAGAGGCCCCTTCTTGATCTGGGTTATCAGGTAATTATACCAGAGCGGGAAATCCAAAAAAATCTTGTAATGAAAACAATCTACGGAATTAAAAAAGGGAAACCGAATAGAGAAATGAAACCGCTGTTCAGAAAATCCTGCACTCACCTGATTAAAAAGGGAGCCCAGCTCATCATCCTGGCCTGCACTGAACTACCTATCCTGTATTCCGGGTTCAGAAGCTCGATCCCGATTCTTGATATCAATGAGCTTCTTGCCCTGGAGACTATAAAATATGCAGGGAAAAAAGGAATTGAAAAAGAAGATGTCACCCTGAACTCGTTTCAGGGTCTCAAGAGATGCTGAACCAAGTTCAGCATGACAGAATAAAGGCATTTCGGAATTCGGATTTCGGATTTAAAAAAGGTGTCATTCTGAACTTGTTTCAGAATCTCAAATGATATTGTCACCCCGAACCCTGTGCTGAGGAATCTCAGTATTATTTCGGAATCTCAATTTTTTCAACCAGAAAAACGAGACAAACTAGAAAAACCAGATAAACCAGAGAAACTAGAAAAACCAGACAAACCAGACAAACGAGAAAAACCAAAAAATTCTTGACTTTACCGAGAGTTCTAATATAATTTAATAATTTTAAAAAATGCGAAAGGAGGCTGTAATGAATAAAAAGTCGACAATATTTTTGATAATAATCGTCATCGCCGTTGTTGGAATTTTCTTATTCGCACATTTTTACTCCATATCCCTAAAAAAATATCCTGAAGAAGAAGTTATTGAAGTCAAAGTTCAACCCCGGGGTGAGCTTGAATTTATCCCAAATGTTATGGTTTTTCACTTTTCAAAAAGCTTTCCAGGCGTTGAAGGCATAACCATTGACGAAAGCAAACTTCCTGAATTCATCACTTTTTCACCTCGATTGACAGCCCATGGAAGGTGGATTTCAGAAAGGACATTTGAGCTGCTATTTGATAAACCTCCTCGACCGGAAACAGAGTATATAGTAACCTTATCCCATATTCCTCTGACCGTGCCAGTAGAATCGATTCCGGTTCAAAAATTTTCATTCACCACACCGCATTTTATGGTGCGTGATGTATCATTACTATCACTGCGGCCCGGAAGGGCAAAATTTGCAATAAAATTCAACTTCCCTCCGGTTCTGTCTGAAATAAAAAAATATCTGGAGATCCTCGATCCCCATAGACGAAAAATAGAAATCCTGAAATATGAGCAGAAAACTGATGTACCTGAAGTGATATATGTAACAACCCCGGTCAAAGAGGCACCAACCAAATACCATTTTAAAATCAAGAGGGGGCTACCCAGCACCTATGATGTTAGTCTCTATAAAGATTTTAAATTTACCACCGCAATCGGATTTACCACCAAACCTCTGACCGTAGCATCACACAAGATTGAGGAATCCGAAGATGGATATATGATTATGATTACATTATCCGCTCCCAAGGAGAAAAGACTGGTGATTAAGGAAGAGAACTTAAAAAATTTAATCGAGATAGAACCAGAAATCTCCTTTCGTGTATCAACATCAAAGCGGTTTATATTCATATTTGGTGACTTCTTTCCAGGGAAGGAATATAATATCACACTGGCAGCAGGGATTACCAGTAAAAAGGGAAGCACCCTTTTTGTCTATCAGGGAAGATATTTCGGCAGAAAAGGAGATTGGAAATTACCCCTCAAAATCTCCCGCATCTGTTCACTCTGGGTAGATATCTCATATATGCCCCAGACCAATGTGCTCTTCTGGCATCTCAACAACTGGGGCAGGAAAAGCTATTTTCATCGTCTTGGTGATAAACTCGTATCACATCACAACATCCCGCTGGAAAGACCTGAAGAATCCCAGATCCTCTGGCTTGACCTAAAAAACTTCCTCACCAGGCCAAGACAAGGAGCCTACTTAATTCAGACAAGTGGGAAAACAAAGAAAAAGAGATATTTAAATGCCCGGATGGTCGTGGTTATATCCGATATCTCGTTGGTCGTGAAGTGGAATAAAAATTCTGCATATGTCTGGGCGTTCAATTCATTAACATTAGAACCCGAGAACAATGTGGCAATCGAGATAAGGAATTCCAAAAATTTTCTTTATGGAAAAGGAAGCACGGACCCGAATGGTTTCTGTAAGGTGGATGTGAGTAAGCCAGGCCGAGAACCTTATATCGTATTTGCCCGAAAGGGTGATGACTGGACCTATGCCCATCTTCCGACACTAAGATTATCAAAACAGGCCTACGACATATCTGGAGAAAATCCTTCAATCCCTTATCTTGCCTATATCTACCCTGAAAGAAATCTTTACCGACCCGGAGAAAAGGTTAAATTTGCAGTGGTGGTCAGGGAGCCGCATACATTCCAGGGTGTTTCAATCCCGGTTAGAATTAGAATCACTGACCCGCGCGGAAGAAACTACCTTAAACTTAGTGGTAAAACTGACCCCGCAGGACTTTCAGAATTTTCCTTTTCTACAAGTGCCTCATCCGCTACCGGTAAATACAAAATTGAGCTCTTTGCTGGTGAACGAATTCTCTATACCAGTTATGTCTTTGTTGAAACCTTTGTTCCCGAAAGGATGCGGTTAGAACTTTCTATCCCGGATGAGATTGATATCACACAACCATTCTCACTCAAACTCAATGCCGAATACCTCTTTGGTGCACCAGCGGCCGGTGAGAAATATACAGTTTCTGCCTCAGCCCGGGAGACCGATTTTCGATGTTCTGGTTATTATCAATACTCATTCGGAACCTTGAGCACCAGGTCAAGGCGCAGTCCGGTCTGGAACTCTTCACAACGCCGTGGAACCCTCGATTCCAGCGGCAAAGCCCGTGTCACATTTCGTGTTGATTCAGAATTTGTCTTTCAGAAACCAGTTCTGCTGACCATATACGCTACAGTATCAGAAGGGGGAAGTGGCCGTGTTACTTCAAGGACTGCAGAAAAGGTTATCTATACCCGTCCATTCTATATCGGAATAAAAGCAGACCGACGCAGGGTCGTATCTGGAACTCCGGTGAAAATAAGCGGTGTATTATTAAAGCCGAACTGCGATTATTACAGAAAAAAAACTAAAATTTACTATAAAATCTATCGCCTCACCTGGTCATACAGCTACCGCTATTATGAAGACTATTACTGGGATGCACATCGCTTAAGAATTCCGGTAACCGAAAAAAGGCCTGTAGAAGTAAAAAATGGAAAATTCTCATTCACATTCATTCCCCAGACATCTTACAACGATTATCTAATTGAGGTCTTTGACCAAACGACCGGGACAACATCCCAGTTCAAGATTGCAGGTTGGGGTTGGTGGTATCGTGAAGAAGAACAGATTGAATCCCCTGAGGTAATTTCCTTGAGGCTGGATAAGAAAGAGTATGACGAGAACGAACCGGTTACAGTTCAGGCCCGATTACCCTTTGCAGGCAAGATTCTCTGGACTGTAGAACTCGATTCAATATATTACACCGCTTTAAAGGATGCAAAAGGTGAAGTTGCAACCTGGAGTTTCCGCACCCCTAAAGGTGTTTCAACCGTCTATGTGAATGGACTGCTCATAAGGTCCGGTGGAAATTACTTGGTTCAGCGTGGCTTCGGTATCACCCGGGTGAGAATTCGACCTAAACGACTAAAACTTTCCCTCAAATTGAATACCCCGGATAATATCCATCCCGGGGAGAAATTGACGATTCGGATAAAAGGAAATCAAAAATTCAAAGGCACAATTGCGGTTGTTGATGAAGGTATCCTTCAGATAACCGATTTCTCTTCACCTGATCCCTACGAAGAGATTTTGCGTAATATGAGGCTGGCAATAAATTCTGCTGAGTCATTCGGCTGGATCGTGCGTCGATTCCTCGAAAAATCCGGGGGTGGATTTGTCGAAAGAGAAAAGGAATTTCCTACCGCCAGATTTGCCCGCATCGTCGCTTACTGGAGTGGAATACTGGAAAGTGATGAACAGGGCAATCTCCAGTATACAGTATCTGTCCCACAGTATCACGGAAAACTGAGGGTGATGGTCTGTGCGATGAATAAAAACCTTCTGGGTGCGGTGCAGAAATATGTGGTTGTTAAAAGCGATGTTATAGTATCTCCTACAATACCTCGTTTTATGTATACCGACGACGAATTCTCGTTTCCAATTACATTAATAAATACTACCGCAAAAAAGAGAAATACTACAATTTCAATAAAGCTCACCGGTGGAAGATTAAGAAGAGGAACGAACAGAAGGACACTCACCATATCACCGGGTGAGAAGAAGATACTCTGGTTCGACTGTCGGGCCGGTGATACACCGGGAGCGCTCCAGCTAAAAATTGATGGACGGACCGGAAAGGAGCGATATCACGAAGAGTTCACACTCCCCCTCTATCCAAATGTGCCGTATCTTACCGAATCAGAATATCTCACAATCAAACCGAACGAAGAGAAGGACCTGAAACCCTATTTCAATAACTGGTATCCAAGGGCACACAAGGCCCTTCTCCTCCTCTCTGATATCCCTGGTATGCAGGATTTATTGTGCCCAAGGGCGTATTGAATGCAGCACTCAACTACCTTGAAACCCGGCGGAAAAAGGATGGTTTCACCTATTATGTCCTTGCCCGTGGTGGAAGGTTGCAGAAAAAACCCGAAATGATAGATCGACTTGTCGCCCTTGCTCAAAGAGCGAAGTATGAGAAGATAAACGGTCTCTGGATTGCCGGTGCCCTGTATGAATCGGGTAAGACCGTTCAGGCAAAGGACCTTTTCGAAAAGAGTTTTAAAATGGTGGCGCCTAAATTGAGAAGATATTACCACAATTTCTATTCACCGCTGAAGATAAAAGGTATTGAACTATTTCTTATTCAACAGATAAACCCGGGAACCGCCGAGGAACACAACCTGGCACTCGAGATTGTGAAAGCGCTCAGCAGAAGAAAGAGCTATTATTATACAACCCAGGAACTTGCCTGGACAATGCTTGCCCTGGGTCATTATGCTGAGACCGCAAGTACTGGAGAGTGGAATGGAAGATTGGAGATCAATGGACGCGTGGTTAAGGGGAAGATGAAGAAGCGAGTCTTATCCTGGGTCCTCAAGAATGCATCCCGGTACAATACCATACATCTTAAGAATAATTCTTCGAAACCGCTCTTTCTCAATATTGAAAATTCCGGATTCAATAAAAATGAAAGGTCATTTAAGCCGTATAAGAATGGCCTTTCCTTAGGAAGAAAAATCTATGATATCAACAAAATTTGTTCAGGTGAACTTGCGGTGATGAAACTTACAATCTATCCCTCTGGTTATTATCGAAATGTCGCAGTTGAACTACCCATACCAGCAGGTCTAGAAATCGAAAATCCCCGGCTGAGGCAGGAAAACCTGCCGACCTGGATAGATAAACGCCACAAATTATGGCGACCCGACTATGTGGATATAAGGGATGATCGTTTAATCATCTTCGGCTCAACATCGTATGATACACTCTATTACTACACCCTGACCAGGGCGGTCACCCCGGGAAAATTCTTCCTCCCCCCTACCCGCGGAATGGTTATGTATAATCCCGACATCAATTGCCACACCGAGGCGGGAGAATTTGAGGTTCTTAAAAAATAGCCAGAAAGTAATTATCGGGCTCTACATTCTCTTATGCGTGTTTACTGCGGGCCTAT
>MUKB01000126.1 GCA_002049785.1 Caldifarciminota bacterium 4484_100 | reverse complement strand
GCCCGAGAGTATCACCCTCGCTTCGTAGATGAGGTATGCACGGTCTGTTATCTCAAGGGTCTCACGGACATTGTGGTCTGAAATCAACACCCCGATATTTCTCTTTTTCAACTCAAGAATCAACTCCTGCAGTTCAGAACGGGCGATAGGGTCGATCCCTGTAAACGGTTCATCCAGAAGGAGAAACTTTGGGCTACTGATTAAGGCACGGGCAATCTCCAGCCTTCTCCGCTCTCCACCGGAGAGGGTATAGGCAGGTTGTTTTCTCACCCGCTTGAGAGCGAAATCATCGAGTAACATCTCAACCCTTTCTTGCCCCTCTTTTTTATCAACCCCGAGAATCTCAAAGATTGCAAGGAGATTCTCCTCAACCTTCAGTTTTTTGAAGACACTCGGTTCCTGACAGAGAAATGAGATGCCGAGGCGGGCGCGTTGGTACATCGGTAGTTTTGTGATAATATTGTTATCCATAATCACATCACCCTGATTGGGCATCAAAAGGCCGACAATCATATTGAAGGTGGTTGTTTTACCTGCACCGTTGGGCCCGAGCAGACCAACAATTTCTCCCTGGTTGATCTCTAAATTTATATTCTCCACCACCTTTCTTTTTCCAAAGACCTTTGTCAGATTCTTAGTCACCAGCATCTTCTGTCTTCTCCTTCAATGTGAGAACACCTCGTGGCCCACCATTCACTTTAATTATCCTGGCCTTGCCTTCTTTGAAGGTTATGTTGATACGCTCACCCTCAACTACATTCTTTGAGCCCGACTTATTATAGTAGCGGGACCATCCTTCTTCAACCTCAAAAAGGCTAATTTTTTTATGACTCAACCAGAACCTTCCTCGTCAGCAATAATCTGAAATTTTTTAGCGGTAACAATGATCGGCGTGGTGTCTTCCCTGAAAACTTCAAGTCGGGGATTGTCCGTCAGATAGCCGATATCATCCTTAAGGTTGTAATATCCTTTTGAGCCGTATGCCTTTAAGTTATTTACCTCATCTTCAATCACAACACTCGAATACATCTTCACGAACTCATCCTTCCCATTATAAAACAGCGAATCGGCACTAATGACCTTCTTTTCCCGTTTCAATATTACATTGTTATTTAAATAGCCAACCCTCTTTTTAAAATAATAAATGGCATTACCTGCAGTCACCACCCCATCGGCCTCAACAATCCTGACGCTGTCTTTGAGCTTCACCCAGCCCTCAGTTTCATTCAAAACCGCCTCCATACATTTAATCTCGATGTTGTTATTTTTTATCACAACATCTTTTATTAGATGGATAAGACGGGTGTCGCCTTCTTTTATTATTTCAACCTTTTCCGCAGAGAACGGGGTTACACAAATTAAAAAAATGAAAAGTGTCATTTATTGATATCTGGCAATTCAATAGGTGAGACACCCTTTGTCGAACCGATGATCTCAATCCTCTTGAGTCCGGGGTCAGCCCTCAATCCATCACCTTCAATAATTGTGCCATCATTCTTTACAATTTTGATATGTTCATTGGTAAGGATTTGGCCTGAATCATTGTTCCAGAAGAGCGATTTTGTAAAGAGCTTTGTCGAATCATTTGTATAGAGCTTGACCGAATCCTCGACCTGAACATTATGCGATTTTGTATTGAGCACACCCCGCAGTGCGGTAATGGTAGAGAACAGTTCTTCATCTTTGTCGAAGAATTTAATTTCTACTGTATCAGCCTTGACGACATTTTCGAAGACACGGGCCTGGACTCCATGGAGGCTCCATAATTTCTTCCCTTTTTTGGTCTCGGTGATTGAAAAATTTTCTATTACAATACTGGGAAGTTCCTTGGGAAGTCTTTCCTCAATGTCCTTTTCCCGGCATCCATTTAATAAAAAAAATATAATTATTAATGGATAAAAAAGAAACTTCATTACCGCCTCGATTTATAGAACCAGAGATAATGGTAAGGATAACGCATTACCAGTTGTTTAAGGTCCACGCCGATTTCAAGGATACCTTTATTGCATCTCTGGTATGCGGCAAACGGGATCAGCGGAACATTGCACAAACTGGCCAGCTTTCTAACCTTTTCGAACTTTGCATAAAATGTATTGCCATCAACCAGAACCCCGAAGATACCACCTGATTTTATGAATCGGACAATTTTGAAAACATCATCCGGATAAAATATCCTTATCCCCTTACCGGTGCGGAATTTTCTGAGCAGGTGATTAAGAAGATTTCCCCAAAATCCCTGTTTCTTATAGTCGTTAACCAGAATCCCGAGGCGATAACCGAGCTGGCTCAATTTATGAGGCATCAGCTCCCACACCCCGAAATGGATCCTCCGTTTGGGCAGAAGCAAGTAAAGACCGAAGACCAGGGTTAATATAAACCCCTGGATAATGGTATCCATCAGGAACCTTTTAAAGAAGCGTTTATGAAGTGATAAAAGACCGGGTTTGGTGCTAAGGGCCTTGATGTAAACTCAGGATGAAACTGGGTTCCTAAGAAGAACGGTAGACCAGCAATCTCGGCAATCTCCATCAATTTGCCGTTGGGTGAACGGCCGGAAAAGATAAGTCCTTTCTCAGTAAGGGCTTTGATATATTTAGGATTGACCTCATAGCGATGGCGGTGTCTTTCTTGAATCAGGTCTTTTCCGTAAATCTTACGGGCGATTGTTCGGGGTTCCAACTTGCAGGGCCAATTTCCCAATCTCATCGTCCCCCCCATATTCTTTATCTTCTTCTGTTCAGGAAGGAGGTCGATCACCGGGTATGGAGTATGGTCATCAAACTCTGTGGAATTTGCCTTTTTCATTCCACAGACATTACGGGCGTATTCAATCACCATACATTGCATTCCCAGACATATACCCAGGAAGGGTTTCTTCATCTCCCGGGCATACTTTATTATCTTAATCTTACCCTCAACCCCCCTCATCCCGAATCCACCAGGAATCAGAATACCGTCTGCATAGGCAAGTGCATTGCCCAGTTTAATATCATCTTCCATCCTCTCCGTATCAATCCACTTCAATTTCAATCTGGCATCATTGGCGACTGCGGCATGATAGAGGGCCTCGATGATACTCTTGTACGAATCCCTCAATTCCACATATTTGCCGCAGAGTGCAATCTCCACATTCCGTGAGGGCGATTTTGCCCTTTCGACAAAGAGTTTCCATTCTTCCAGGTCAGGCTCTTTCACATCAAGATTCAAATTTTTGATGATCAACTGGTCCAGTTTCTGGCGATGGAAAATTAGCGGAATTTCATAGATGCATTCGACATCGACCGCATCGATTACCGCCTCCTGGGGGACATTACAGAAGAGCGAGATCTTCTTTCGTTCATCTCCGGTAAGCCAGGAATCACTCCGACACAGAAGGATATCAGGTTGAATACCGATTGCCCTAAGTTCCCGCACTGAATGCTGGGTGGGTTTGGTCTTGAATTCCCGGGCCGCCTTTATATAGGGCACGAGCGTAAGATGGATATAGAGTGTATTTTCGCGACCATAGTCAAGCCGCATCTGCCTTACCGCTTCAAGAAATGGTTGACCTTCAATATCACCCACGGTTCCACCGATTTCAGTGATCACCACATCCACATGATTCTGGCTGGCAAGTTTTGTAATGCGTGCCTTTATCTCATCTGTGATATGGGGCACGACCTGGACTGTCTTACCCAGATATTCACCCTTTCTTTCTTTATTTATGACTGAGTAATAGATCTGTCCGGTGGTGATATTATTATCTCGAGTCAAGGAGTTATTCAAAAATCTCTCATAATGGCCAAGGTCTAAATCACACTCGGCACCGTCAGCAGTTACAAAAACCTCACCGTGTTGATAGGGGTTCATCGTGCCTGGGTCAACATTGATATAGGGATCAATCTTCTGAAGGGTAACCTTGAGACCGTATGACTTCAGAAGCAGTCCGATTGAAGCGGTTGCCACGCCCTTGCCTAAGGAGGAAACAACTCCGCCGGTAACAAAGATATATTTTGTCTCCATGCTTTTCAAGTATAATTAAAAATCGAATAATGTCAACTATTTCCAGAGCCATAAAATATACTTTACATTTTATGCACGGCATAAAGTGTAAAGTTTCTGCTTAAAGGATCTATGAAATTCGCAAGGAATTTACACCTTTTTCTTAATTTTATACTCCTTTATCTTTGCCCTTAAGGTATTGCGGTGAATCCCAAGAATTCTTGCGGATTCTGAAAGGTTCCACCCGGTTTTTCTTAAAACTCTCTCAATATGGCTTTTCTCCATCTGGGCAAGGGAACCGGACTCCTGCTCAGTGTGCCATTCAAGGGGGATCTCTTTTTCTGTGATATATCCTCCGGTGCAGAGCACAACCGCACGTTCCATCACATTCTCCAGTTCCCTTATGTTTCCAGGCCAGTCATAACGCACCAGCCTTTTTAGTGCCTCCGGAGTGATACCTTTTATCTCCTTATGGCTGCGCTGACAGAATTTTTTGAGGAAATATTCCGCAAGGGGCTGAATATCCCCACGCCTCTCCCTTAAGGGTGGAATTTCAATACTGATTACATTGAGACGATAATACAGGTCCTCACGAAATTTTCCCTGGGCAATCTTCTTCTGCAGATTTTGATTTGTTGCACTGAGCAGACGCACATCGACCTTTATCGGTCTATTTGAACCGAGCCTTTCAAAGGTAAAATCCTGCAATACCCTGAGTAGTTTCACCTGGGTGCTCAGGGGTAGGTCACCAATCTCATCGAGGAATAGGGTACCCTGATGGGCAAGTTCAAATTTTCCATAATGCCTCTTCTCCGCACCGGTAAAAGCTCCCCTTTCGTAACCGAAAAGCTCACTCTCAAGCAGGGTTTCAGGAAGTGCGGCACAGGAGATAGGGATGAATCTTCGTTCTCGGCGCGGACTCAGCCGGTGGATCAACCTCGCTATCATTTCTTTGCCGGTCCCTGATTCACCCAGAAGTAAAACTGTAGCATTAGACTTTGCCACGCGATTCACAATCTTAAGTATCTCCTTCATCTCATCACTCTCCGCAACAAACGATTCCACAGGGAAGAACTCATTGAGCTCGCTCCTCAGAAGGTCCAGCTCCTGGTGGAGCCCTTTCTCCTCGCCAATACGGTTAATAATAATTTCCAGCTCATCGAGATTGATCGGTTTATTGAGATAGTCATAGGCACCGAGTTTCATTGCCCGAACCGCAGATTCCACGGTTCCATAACCGGTGAGGATTATAAAATAGGTTGTCGGGTCGATCTTCTTCATCCGGGCCATCGTCTCCACACCATCGAGTCCGGGCATCTTCAGGTCGAGTATTGCCAGGTCAAATGTGTCTTCACTATTTAACCTAATCGCTTCATCACCGTTTCCAGCAGTTTTTACTGAATGTCCCTGTTTTTTTAGATATCCGGCCAAGAGGTCGCGCTGGGCAGGTTCGTCATCGACCACAAGGATGTTCATAATGTATCAAATCAGATTCTGACCACGCATTTCCTGACAAAGGGCGCGACCTGCCAGCAGGAGGCTGCCACTTCCGAATAGAATTACTGCAATCTTTATGATAAACCCCAATACTGGTGATAAACCCCAATACTGGAATCAGACCCAGGATAAAGAGGGTAATGATACCAACAATAAAGGAAAGATAAAGAGATACTTCTCCCTCTTTTTTGAAAAGTTGAATTATCCTCTCACCCAGAATAAATGCAATAAAGATTGAGGCAAGATAAAGGAGCACGGTGTAGAAGTATATCCCGAAGATAGCAAAAGGGAAACCGATCAGGACCACAAAGAGAATAATAACAGCTACTGGAATAACCACCACCCCGAGAAATCCCCAGCCCAATGAGACCCAGGGT
>MUKB01000025.1 GCA_002049785.1 Caldifarciminota bacterium 4484_100 | reverse complement strand
CCGAGCATCAGCGTGGTGCCGAAATTGAATTTACCCTTTGCAATATCTATTGGGAGTTTCTCTTTTCTAATCATCGCCTCTGCATGGAGTACAACCGCAAGACCGATAGGAAACATCATCATCGTTGTCGCGGTATTCGATATCCACATTGAGAGGAAACAGCTTGCAACCATAAAACCGAGCACAATGCGATGGGGTGATGTGCCGAGGAATCTAATGATATAGAGGGCTATCCTTTTGTGTAATTCCCAGCGTTGCATCGCCATCGCGATGAAAAACCCACCCATAAATAAGAAGATGTTACGGTCTGCATAACGCACGGAAACATCCTTTGCTGAAAGAACTCCAAGTACCGGAAAGAGCAATAATGGTAATAAAGAGGTCGCAGAGATCGGGATTGCCTCACTGATCCACCAGATTGCCATCAATAAGGCGACCGCACCTGTATTCTTTGCGGTTATACTCATTCCTGGAGGGGGTGGTAATATGAGGACCAGGATAAAAGCAATTACACCAGAAAAAGGCCTGCTTTCTGCCTCATAATTTATTTTACACAAATTATAAGCTAAATCAAGCACCAATCTGGTTTCTCTGGTTTGTCTGGTTTTTCTCGTTTTTCTGGTTTCTCTGGTTTTTCTAGTTTGTCTGGTTGAAAAAATCGAGATTCCGAAACAAGTTCGGAATGACAATGTTATTATCCAGTATCAAGCATCGAGCATCCAGTATCCAAAACATTCCCTTGACAAACCTCATATTCTGATTATAATGATTTCATAATGAAAATAATTCCAAGTTTGGAGAAACTAAAAACCGAGTTGATAGCTCGAGGCTTGAAGCCAACCTTCCAGAGGCTCAAGGTTCTGGAATATCTGAAACAGAATAAAACTCATCCTACTGCTGAGATAATCTATGAACACCTCTCCCGGAAGATACCCACGATGTCTATTACAACAATCTACAATACCCTGAACATATTCCTTAAAAAAGGTCTCTTATCTGCAATCACAATTACCGGTAAGGAGATAAGATACGATTATAATTCATCGCCCCATCACCATTTTCTATGCACACATTGTGGAAGAATTATCGACATAAATCTTACCTGTCCTTATACCGACGGAAAGAAGAAGGTCATTGCCGGACACAGAATTGAAGAGGTGCACGGATATTTTAAAGGCATCTGCAAGGACTGTCTCAAAAAAGAGGCTAAACAAAAAAAGTCCAACAATGTCTAATAGATGAAGGAGGATTTGAATGAAAGAAAGAGTGGAACAAGTTTTGGATGAGATCAGACCTGCCCTGCAGGCAGATGGTGGTGATGTAGAGCTGGTCGAGGTCACAGAAAACGGAATAGTTAAGGTTAAACTGACCGGTGCCTGTGGGGGTTGCCCTATGAGCACCTTTACCCTGAAATTGGCGATAGAAAAACGATTGAAAGAAAAGATTCCTGAAGTTAAGTCTGTTGAGCAGGTTTTCTGAACTTGAGGTGTATATGGCTAATGCCGATAAAAAAAGAAAACTGAAAGATTTAATCAGACGTCTGCATCAAGGTGAAGATATCTCACAGATTAAAAAAGAGTTCAGGGAGTTACTCAAAGAGACCACGGCTGAAGATATATCAAAGGTAGAAGAAGAATTGATCAATGAAGGTATGTCAATAGAAGAACTCCATAAACTGTGTAATATCCACCTCGAGGCATTCAAAGAATCGATTGAAAAACAGACAATTGAAACCGAGCCAGGCCATCCCCTCAATATTCTTATGAACGAGCACAGGATTATCCTCAACCTTGTCGACAATCTCCGCCGAATCACAAAGGATCCCGAGAATGAGCTTATTAAAGACACTATCAATGAATTGAAGGATTCATCCAGTCACTATATAAGAGAAGAAAATGTCCTCTTCCCCACCCTGGAAAAATATGATGTTGTTCATCCACCGAAGATTATGTGGAGCGAACATAACCAGATACGCGCCATTGAGAAGAACCTCTTCGCCCTTTTAGAAGAACCGAAAAAGAATGATTTTGTAAGAAAACTGGAAGACCTGACAATCGCCCTTGCCGAACTGCTCTCCAATCACTTCTACAAAGAAAATAATATCCTCTTCCCTACTGCATTGAAGGTCATACCAGAAGAAGAATGGCCCAGAATAAGAAAAGAGTTTGATGACCTCGGTTATTGTTGTTTTACACCGAAGATTGAAGTCATAACGATGGCCCAGGATACTGCGGTAGCAAATCCATCCCCTGCAGGAAAAATTTCTCTCGAAATTGGCGAACTTTCACCTGAAGAAATAAAACATATCTTCAATACACTCCCGGTAGATATAACATTCGTTGACAGAGAAGACAGCGTGCGCTATTTCAACCAATCAAAGGAGAGAATCTTTCCCCGAACTGCATCAATCATTGGCCGAAAGGTTCAGAATTGTCATCCCCAGAAGAGTGTCCATATCGTCAATCGTATCATCAACGACTTCAAATCGGGAAAAAGGGATATCGCCCGATTCTGGCTGGAACTCAACAACCGACTTGTCTATATTCAATATTTTGCGGTAAGGAATAAAAACAGGGAATATCTCGGGGTTCTGGAGGTAACCCAGGATATTACCGAGATTAAAAAAATAACTGGAGAGAAGAGGTTACTGGAGGATGAATGAATCTGAAGTCCTTACGCAAAATTAGTTATGGCCTCTATCTTGTCGGTTCAAAGAAGGGTGAAAAACTTAATGGACAGATCGCAAATACATTTTTCCAGACTACCTCTGAACCACCTACCTGTGCAATCTGTATCAATAAGAAAAATCTTACCCACGAATATATCGAAGCAAGCAAGGTCTTTTCCATTTCAATCCTTGCTCAGGATACACCGATGAAGTTCATCAGCCGATTCGGGTTCAAAAGCGGCCGTGATATCGATAAATTTGAAGGTATAGATTATAGGTTGGGCAAGACCGGTGCACCAATTGTATTAGATAATGCGGTCGCCTATCTGGAATTCGAGGTGGTCGGTTCGATGACTGCCGCCACCCATACCCTGTTTCTTGGTCGCTTAGTCGATGCCGTTCTTCTCAATGATAAAGAGCCAATGACCTATGCATATTATCATCAGGTGAAAGGTGGGAGTTCACCAAAGACCGCACCCACATATATAAAAGAAGAGACAGAGAAAAAAGAGATAAAGGAGGAAAAGAAGATGGTTAAATACCGTTGCAAACTTTGTGGATATATCTATGATCCGCAAAAAGGAGACCCTGATTCTGGAATAAAACCAGGGACTCCATTTGAAGAGATCCCTGAAGACTGGGTCTGCCCGGTCTGTGGAGCAAGTAAAGACCAGTTTGAAAGGATGGAATGATATGTCAAGGATAGAAATAAAACCGGGTGTCTATTATGTCGGTGTCAGGGATTGGGATAGGAGGCTATTTGATGAATTGATACCGCTTCCAGACGGAACATCCTACAATGCCTATATCGTTAAAGGGAAAGAAAAGACCTGCCTCATCGATACAGTAGACCCACCAAAGATTAAAGAATTGATTGAAAACCTTAATATGCTCGGGATAAACTCTCTCGATTATATAATTGCCAATCATGCAGAGCAGGACCATTCAGGTGGTATTCCGGAAATACTGAAGAGGTATCCTGATGCCTTGGTTGTCACCAATGCAAAATGCAAAAGTCTATTGATGGACCTGCTCTTAATCCCGGAAGACAAATTCCTTGAGGTGGAGGACGGCCAATCCCTTTCCCTCGGTGATAAGACCCTGCAATTCATTTTCGCGCCCTGGGTTCACTGGCCAGAGACGATGCTCACATACCTAAAGGAAGACAATATCCTCTTCCCGTGCGACTTTTTCGGTTCACACCTTGCGACAAGTGAATTGTATGCAGATAAGAGTCCCAAGGTTTACGAATCGGCAAAACGCTACTATGCTGAGATTATGATGCCCTTCAGAAACAGTATCAAGAAACATCTGGAAAAGCTCAGACAATTTGATATTAAGATGATTGCACCTAGCCATGGTCCGATACACAATGAACCAGAATTTATCCTGAATGCATATACCGACTGGACATCCGACACCGTAAAGAATGAAGTCGTGCTTCCCTATGTTTCTATGCATGGGAGTGTTGAGAAACTCGTCCATTTCTTTACCGAGGCCCTTATTCGAAGGGAGATTAAGGTTTTACCATTTAATCTTACCCGGACCGATATCGGTGCCTTAGCCATTTCCCTGGTTGATGCCGCAACAATCGTCCTGGGAACACCTACCGTGCTTACCGGACCTCATCCTTCGGTTGTTTACGCGGCATATCTTGCGAATGCACTGAGACCGAAAACAAAGTTTGCCTCGATTATCGGTTCTTATGGCTGGGGTGGTCGGGCAAAGGAGATGCTCCTTTCAATGTTGGGGAACCTCAAACTTGAATTGATTGAGCCGGTTATAATCAAGGGTTATCCCCGTAAAGAGCACCTTAAACAATTAGACAGACTTGCCGATGAGATATTGAAACGACATAGAAATATCGGAATTATCTGAGGTAGATTTATGTCGATAGGCTTTTAGTGTATAGCCTATAATAAGTGAAAGGAGGAAAATATGGCACTCTTCAAACCCGACGAAATATTCCAATTCGCGATAAGGATTGAGGAAAATGGAGAAAAATTTTATCGCGCAATGGCCGATAAATTTGATGACCCAAAGCTAAAAGAAACCTTCAGTTACCTTGCGGATGAGGAGATAAAACATAAAAGACTCTATGAGGATATGGCAACAACGGTTGAAAAATATGAGCCATTCGAGACATATCCTGAGGAATACTTTGCATATATGCGTGCGTATGCGGATACAATAATATTCTCGCCGGACAAAATTGAAGAGAAAATAGAAAAGATATCTGACCCGGGTTCAGCCCTGGAATTTGCAATTGCAACTGAGCTCGATTCGATTCTTTACTATCAGGAAGTAAAAAATCTCGTATCAGAAAAGAGGCGTTCAGTGATTGACAAAATAGTCGATGAAGAGAGAAGACATTTTGTAAAACTCACCGACTTGAAAAAGGAGCTGTGAAGTGATAAAAGAGAACATAAAAGATGCACTCAACAAACAGATAAATGCTGAACTATATTCAGCATATCTGTACCTCTCAATGTCCGCTTATTTTTCTTCAATCAATCTCAAAGGTTTCGCCAGCTGGATGCGGGTTCAGGCCCGGGAAGAATTCGGCCACGCAATGAAGTTCTTCGATTATCTTCAGGAGCGGGGTGGGCGTGTCAAACTCACGGCAATTCAAGAACCCCCTTCTGATTGGGAATTCCCACTTCAGCTATTCGAACAGGTCTATGAACACGAACAGAAGGTAACCGCAATGATAGATGAACTCGTCAACATCGCCCAATCAGAAAAGGACCACGCAACCAATAACTTTCTCCAGTGGTTCGTTGCTGAACAGGTTGAAGAAGAATCCTCAGCTGATGAAATAGTCCAGCGTCTCAAATTAATTAAAGACACCAAATCCGGTCTCTTTATGCTCGATCAGAAACTTGGACAACGTCCAGCAAAATAACTGAAAGGAGAAAGATGGCTAATGATATAAAAGAAGTCGCCCAGGAGGCGATTAAATTGGAGTTGAATGGCAGGTACCTGTTTGAACAGGCTTTCCAGACAACCAAAAATGAACTCGGCAAGAAGATGTTCCGTAAACTTGCCGAGGATGAGATGGGACATCTGAAAAAATTTGAGCAACTCTTCAGTCTGATTATTAGTAAAGACCAGTGGCAAGAGCTTATACGACAGGGTGAAACACAAAAATCGAACCTCATTGAAGAGATTAAAGCGGGCCTGAAAAAGCAGGAAACAACAAGCGATATCGAGGCATTGAGGATTGGTATGGAACTCGAAAGAAAGTCTATCACCCTCTTCACCCGATATGCAGAAGAGACAGAAGACCCCAACGCAAAAAAGGTGTTCAATAATATCGCCGAAGAAGAAAAATACCACTATGGTCTACTCCAGGCACAGTATGACCAGGTTACACAATCAGGATACTGGTTTGATATTGCTGAATTCAAGATGGATGCAAAATACTGATTAATTTTTTTCGATATGCTGTCTAAATAATAGGAGGGAATCAAAGGAGGTATTATGAATATGGATGAGAAGTGCGAAGGCCTGAAGACTGCTTTCCAGATAGAACATGGTTGTCATCAATGTTTTTCTGATAACAGGAAAATGATATGGATATAATAGTTCCAACAAAGACTATCGATTGCACCGGTCTATACTGTCCCATACCACTGTTTCAGACTCGGTCTGCACTGGAAGAGCTCAATATTGATGAGATATTGGAGGTAATAGCTGACGACCCAGCAGCTGAAGAGGATATAAAGCGATTTATTAAAAGAACAAAAAATATCCTTTTAAAACTTGAAAAAACAGCTGATACATTAAAATTTTACATCAAGAAAACAGGATAGGAGATTTTATGAAAAATTCAATACTCTATGTTCAGACAAGTGATACACCGGAGCGACAATATTCTCCCTTGATCCTGGCGCAGACCGCAAGGGCAATGGATATTAAGGCGATGGTATATTACTTAGGAACCGGGCTCAAGGTCTTGAACCCGGAAATAGCAAAAGGGATAAAATTCGGTGAATTTCCCAGTATCTATGAACTCTTAAAACAAGTCATAGATTCAGGTATCGAAGTTTATGCCTGTAAGGCATCGATGAAACTTCTGGGTGTCGATAATATACAACTGCTCCCAGGAATCAAAATTGTTGGAGCTGCAACCCTGAATGACCTGGCTCTTGATGCCAGAGCAACAATGTGGTTCTGAGACGATGATCTATTTTGATTATCAATCATCAAGGCCTGTGGATTCAAGGGTGCTCAAGACGATGCTTCCATACTTTGACAAAAAATTCGGCAACCCCTCTTCCCTGCACGAAATTGGTGATGAGGCAACACTGATCTTAGAACAATCCCGCAGCTCAGTGGCTGAATTTATCAATGCTGAACCTGAGGAGATTATCTTTACATCCGGAGCAACCGAAGCAAACAACCTCGCCCTTATCGGTTATGCCTTCAGAAACAGGGGCAACCATATAATCATCTCAGAAATTGAACACATCTCAATTCATAACATCGCAAAATACCTTCAGAAGAACGGGTTCGAGGTTACAAAGGTTCCGGTCGATTTTTATGGGCGTATCAATATCGATGCCTTAAAACAGCGGATCACAGATAAGACGATTCTAATATCAATCACCTATGCCTCCAATGAAGTCGGTACAATCCAGGAAATTCCGGAGATTGCAGGGCTGTGCCGTGAAAAAGAGATAGCATTCCATACCGATGCGGTCGCAGCAGAACCACAGATACACATTGATGTTAAAAACCTCGGTATCGACCTTATGAGCCTCTCTTCGAATGATATCTACGGACCAAAAGGTGTAGGTGTGCTTTATATCAGAAAGGGGATTCGTTTGAACCCATTGATCCTTGGCGGAGGTCAGGAGTTCGGATTGCGCAGCGGCACCGAAAATATACCAGGAATTGTCGGGATGAAGATAGCAGCAGAGATTATGTCACAGGAGATGGATCAAGAGGTGGCAACCCTGAAAGGCTATCAGCAAAGGTTGATAAAAGGTGTGCTCGAAAATATTCCAGACTCTTACCTGAACGGCCATCCCCGGGCACGACTTGCCAACAATGTCCATTTCAGGTTCGATGGTATTGAGGGTGAATCCTTGCTCCTTGGTTTGAAAGATAAAGGAATCTCTGTATCGACCGGTTCGGCCTGTTCTTCAAAAACCCTGGAACCATCCCATACCCTGATTGCATTAGGCCTGCTCCATGAAGAGGCTCACGGTTCACTCCAGCTGACTATGGGTCGCTTCAACCGCGCACAGGACATCGATACCTTGCTGAATGTCCTACCCGATGTTGTCAGAAAGTTGAGAAAACTATCACCTCTATATAAGGGGGTTTAAATGAAATCTACTACTTATTCAGATAAGGTCCTTGACCACTTCAGGAATCCAAGAAATGTCGGCGTTCTTGAAGGTGAAGATATCGCGGTTGGCAGAGTCGGAAATCCGGTCTGTGGTGACCTGATGGAAATATACATAAAGGTAGAGGATAATACAATTAAAGATATCAAGTTCAAAACCTTCGGCTGTGGTTCGGCAATTGCAACCGCAAGTATGATAACCGAACTGGCAAAGGGTAAATCCGTAGAAGAGGCTGAAAAGATTACCCGAAAGGATGTTGCAGAGGAGCTGGATGGTCTGCCACCGATCAAGATGCACTGTTCAAACCTCGCTGCTGATGCCCTGCGTGCCGCGATTAAAAATTATAAAAAGAAAGAGAACCAACCTGAACCTGCCAAGACAGAGTTTATGAAGATTACTGGAGTTGACCGATTCAAAGATGGAGGAGTCTATCATAAGGTCGTTGATATCAACCGATTAAAAGATAAAAGGGTAATAATTCTTGACCGGGGAGAAGATTCGGTATCCCGCGCCTGTTCCCTGCAGAAGATCAGTCCCAGGGTCATCTTCATCACCCCGAATCAAAGGGTCGCATTTAATCGAAATTTTGAGGAAAGGCTCCGTAAGGCGCGGGTGAAGATACTCTTCGAATCCGAGGTTTTAGAGATTATCGGCACAAAGACAGTGGAAAAGATAAAAATCCACGACCTCAATGAAGATGAGGTCTATGAACTCTTTGCCGATGCAATAATTTTATGAAAGGAGGAAAAAATGGCTATAACAACTGAAGAACTGACCAAACTGCTAAATCATGACCTTGAGCTTGAATACTCTGCGGCGATTCAATACATCAACCATGCCGCAGTAATGACCGGTGCACAATACGGTGATATCATAAAAGAACTGAAGGTTCATGCCAATGAAGAGATTCAGCATGCCCTTATCCTTGCTGACCAGATTGACTTCCTTGGTGGAAAGCCGAGTGTCAATGTCGGCCCGATAAAGACATCCGATAATAATGAAGAGATGCTCAAACAGGATCTCGACGGTGAGGAGGATGCAATCCGAAGGTATAAACTCAGAATCGAGCAGGCCGAGGAGTTAAAAGAATTCGCCCTTGCCCAGCAATTGAGGGCGATTCTGGCAACCGAACAGGAACATGCAATGGATTTAAGGCAGGCGCTGGGCAAATAAAATAATTTATGCCCGAAAAAGTAAAAAAGGCAGAATTGAAGATCTCCGGAATGACCTGTGCGATGTGTGTGAAGACCATAAAACAGGCTATTGAGAGGTTAAATGGTGTCCACAATGTCGATGTCAATCTTGGTAATGAAACCGCTTACATATCCTATAATCCAGAAAGAGTGCGGATAAGAGAACTTCAGTCGGCTGTTGAGGGTGTGGGATACAAAGTGTTGAACAAAAGGACAACAGTCAAGATTGGTGGAATGACCTGTGCGACCTGTGTATCCACTATTGAAAAGTCATTAAAAAATACCGACGGCACCCTCGATGTTCGTGTGAACCTTGCTGCGGAGAAGGCATATGTGGAATACAATCCAAAGGTCCTATCCCTTGATGAAATAAGAGCGGCGATTGAGCGCGTGGGATATAAATTTCTGGGGCTGGAGCAGGAGATAACACCGGACATAGAAAAGATAACCCTTAAAAAAGACCTCAGAGACAAAAAACTCCGTTTTACGGTTGGCTTTATTGTCGGTCTCTTTTTAATGGCACTGATGTATCTACACATCCCCCTCCCCTTTGAACTTCCCCTATTTATGTTTATCGTCTCCACCCCGGTCTTTATCTATATATGTTATCCAATATTCCGCGCTGCCTTCCGCTCCTTGCGAAATCGAACATTAAATATGGATGTGATGTATTCTATGGGTATCGGCGTTGCCTATCTTGCCAGTATCCTGGGCACATTTGGAATACTTCTCACAAGCAAGTTTATATTCTACGAAACCGCAGTTCTACTCGGCTCGTTCCTCACCTTTGGC
>MUKB01000125.1 GCA_002049785.1 Caldifarciminota bacterium 4484_100 | reverse complement strand
ATTTTGATACCCTTTGTGAAGAGGCGGCAAAGAAGATGGCTGAAATTGATAAGAAATTTTCCTGGAAGAAGTCGAGGTCGACGCCAAAGGCAAAGAAGGTGGTGGTAAAAAAGAAGACTCCAGAGGAGATCGGGAAGTTGTATCAGCAGGGTATCGAGCAGTTTCTTGCTGAGGATTATAAGACGGCATTGAAGACCTTTAAGGAAGTCCTGAGGTATGACCCCGGGCATAAAGGGGCGAAGAAATATTTAAAAAGGACCGAGATTAGGTTGAAGGTTCTGGGTCAATAATTTGCGGTTTTAAACCTGACCATCTTATGGCGGATAGCCTACCTTTTCTAAGAAGTTATTGCGATAAGACAAGTTTGGCAAAAGATAGAAGAATATAGTATTGTAGAATCCAAGCCGGGGTGAAACCAGGATATTCCTGAGCAATATCGAATCCCAGGAATAGAATTTATCCCTCAACCATTCCATCCAGGAGTATAGTGCCTGGGGTGTGATTCCAGGAATTCTGACCACCGGCATCCATTGGTCATATAATGTGAAATCACGCACCAGTCGTTCAGCCTTGAGGAATTTTTGGAAAGTCGGGGTTCTGGGAATCGGGGTCTGTACTGAAACTTCAATGAGGTCGATTCTTATATGCATCAGAAATTTGAAGAGGTTGAGATAAAAGTCGTAATTTTCACCCTCATATCCGAGTCTCAGTTTACAGCCTACAGTAATACGGTAGTTATGAATTAAATTTGTTTCCCGTGATTTCTTTTTGACAAAGTCCTTATCCTCTAATTTTTCTGGAAGATTTCTGCCCAACCAATCTTCTTTCAGATATATGATGCGGACTCCATTATCGCGGAGACGGGGCAGAATCTCAGGGGAGTGGAAGAGTTTTCCTTTGGTCTGGATAATCCACATCTTTTTGTATTTCCAGCATCTCTCCAAGAGGTCAAGAGCATAATCCGGGTCTCCAAGGAAGTCATCGTCGAGGATAAAGACAACTTTTCTTTTAATCTGGGCGATCGCACGGACAAGTTCATCAAGTTTAGTTCTGACAACTTTATGATAAAGGATATTTTCATAGCAGTAGTCTTTTTCGTCTTCCTGACATTCACATCCATAAGCGGTTCTCAGCTGTGAGAGAAGCGGAGTGAATCCGTATTTAAATTCGATAGTACGATCCACACCAAACTGAATATTATTTCTTGCTCGATAGCGCGGGGCAATTTTATCCTGTTGTAAGTCTTTCAGGATTTTTGCCCAGACACTGGTGATATCTCCGATGACCACTGAATCAGAGAAGTTTTTTGCCTCTTTTGGAAAGAGGGTAGGAAAGGGTCCATAGCTGATGATTTTTGTTCCATAGTCCCACTTTTCCCGAATAATATTTTCTATATAACGGGCAAGATTGAGTGAAACATAGACAACCACCAGGTCCGGGTTGAGGTCAGGTTTTTCTTCAATCCGTTCGTCATAATAAAGGAAATTTTCTCTTTTTGAGAGATATGCCAGACGCATCGCATCATAGTTTGGTCGGCGAAAAAATGGGCTCCCTTTTATCGCCTCAAACGGTCGAAATCGCTGCTGGGTCGGCGCGGGATTATAAAAGACGATGTTCATCTGGTGATATCATTGAATGTTACAAAGAGAATCAAAAGTATTATAATGGTATAACCGATCTGCTGGATGACAAGCCTGGTTTTTTTGGAAAATCTTTTCCTCCTTATACCTTCAATTATCGCTACAACGATATGACCTCCATCAAGGGCTGGAATCGGGAAGAGGTTTATCAGTCCGAGGTTTATTGAAATGATCGCGAGCAGGCCAAGCAGGTTTTCAAAACCCCAGCGTGCTGATTCACCACTTAATCGGGCGATCGCAATTGGGCCGCCCAGTGCCTTTCTCGAGATCCGACCGATAAACAGTTGATACAAAGTCTTGAGGGTGAGCCAGATAATATTGATACTGCGTTCCCAGGCTATGCCGAATGTTTCCAACAAACCCGGATGCCGTCGTGTAAGGGGCATTATTACTCCAATCTGGCCGATCGTGTCTTTGGAAATAGGGTCATAAAATGCAACTGGTGTAATGATTGCATCATTTTTATCACCATTGTGTAGCCATATAAATTTTAATGGTTTTTTCTTTGATGCCCTTACTATCTCCACCATCTGATACCAGGAATTTATCTTTTTATCATCAATCATCAAGACCCGGTCGTGCTTTTTCATTCCGGCCTTATACGCCGGACCGTCGAGTTTCAAGTCACCAAGTATCGCAGGCACTAAGGCTCGGAATCCTAAGGAATCATCGTTTATTGACAGTTCCTTTTTTAATATTTTATTATCCCTTTTTATCGTAAGTTCGACAATATGGTCTGGGTCATTGTCCACAATCTTCCAGAATTGTTCCCAATAATGGACCGGTGTTCCATTGACTGCAATTATTGAGTCGTTACTCTGTAACCCCAATTTCTGGGTATAGCTATCTTTAGTTACTTCAATCTTCATATAAGGGTTTATATAGATGCCAAAGATTCCATATATGAGGATGAAGACAAAGAATGCAGAGGCGATATTGAACAGTGGTCCGCTGAACACAACCAGAATACGATGGATTAATGGTGCGTCATAGAATCCGAACTCAGGACCTGGTTTTTCTGACTTTTCTTTTTTTATAATTTTCTTTTCTTCATCCGCCATCTTTACAGAACTACCGATACGATGGATTAATGGTGCATCAGAGAGTCCCAATTTTGTTTTTTCTGATTTTATAATTTCACCCTCTTCTTCGCCCGCCATCTTTACATAACCACCGAATGGGAAATAGGCGATTCGGAAATCGGTCTCACCCAGTTTGGTTCGGAAAAGGGGAGGGCCAAAACCGATGGAGAATTTTTCTACGGGTATACCAAAGAGTTTTGCCATTATGAAATGTCCAAATTCATGGATGGTAATGGAGAAGGCAAGGATGAAAAGGAATGCAATTAGGGTGATAATCATACGAGCTGTTGCACCATTTTTCTGGCCCAGTCCTCGGCCTGAATATAGGCGAAAATATCACCTTTATAAGGCTTATGTAGGTTCATAATTCTGTTAATAATGCGTGGAATTTCATTGAATTTTATCTTATCTTCAAGAAAAAGTTTAACTGCACTTTCATTTGCGGCATTCAATATTGCAGGCATACTTTTTCCAATTCTTAGTGCTTCAAAGGCAAACTTTAAGCAGGGAAAACGTCGGTGATCAGGTTTGAGAATTTTTTGACGCGAGCAAGGTCGAGACTGGGGACTAAGGAGTTGAACCGATTTGGTGCGGTAAGGGCATATTGAATGGGTAATTTCATATCCGGCACTGAAAGTTGAGCAAGGCAGGTTCCATCTTTAAATTGGACCAGGGAGTGGCAGATTGCCTCAGGATGGATTAAAACATCTATTTTTTTAGGAGGAAGGTCAAAGAGTCGGGAGGCCTCAATCACCTCGAGGCCTTTATTCATCATTGTTGCGGAATCAACAGTAATCTTTGAACCCATCTTCCAGACCGGATGTTTCAGCACATCGTTTTTTGTTACATTTTTTAATGAGCGATTTAAAAATGGACCACCTGAGGCAGTAAGGATGATTCGAGCAAGGTCCTTTTTGTTCCTTCCTTCAAGGCATTGGTAGATTGCCGAGTGTTCACTATCTACCGGCAGAAGTTCTGCTTTATACCTTTTTACCTGTTCCATTACAATTTCACCGAAGCTGACCAGGATCTCTTTGGTTGCCAAACAAATTCTCATTCTTTTTCGGATTGCCTTGAGAATGCCGAATATACCCACCGAGGTTGCAAAGGCACTGACTAAAATATCGGCAGAGCCACTTTCGACCATTGCGAGAATACTATCCTCGCCACAGAAAATCTTTGTTCGGGTTAAGGCTTTTTTTAATGAAGTATAGTGCTTTTGCCTGCTTGAGGAGAAGTTGATAATTTTTATATCCGGCGATGCCTACAATCTTAAATCCTTTAAGGGCTTGTATAACCTTTATTGCATTTTTGCCGATCGATCCGGTAGAACCTAAAATAATAACCTTTTTCATTTGATGAACTTTTTTAAAAATTCTAAGTCTGACCGATGGGTAATTTTGATGTTCTTTTTATCCCCGATGAATAGATAAACCGGGATGCCTGTTGATTCGAGGATTGAAGCCTCATCTGTGTATTCATAACGGAGATTCGCTTTATCAAAGGCACTCCTTAAAAGTGAAAGTTTGAAAAATTGTGGTGTCTGGATTGAATAGAGGTTTTCCCGGGGAACGGTTTTGAGCACCCGACGCTTTTTCACCTGCTTTATTGTATCATTAATCTTTATTCCAAAGATAACCGCTCCATATTTCTTGCAGAGGCTTATGCCGCGGTTGATTAATGTTTTTGATATCAATGGCCTTACACCGTCGTGGATTGCCACGATACCTTTCTGATTTTTTATTGTATCAAATCCCCTTAAGACTGAATCCTGACGCCTTGGACCACCGGCAACAATTTTATGGACCTTTTTCATCCGGTATGTCCTGATATATTTTTTTGTTTTGTCGATAGAGCCCTTTGGCACCACCACGATTATATGGTCTATCATTTTTGATTGTTCAAATGGCCTGAGCGTATGGATTAAAAGGGGGGTATGATTCAACATAACAAACTGTTTTTTGCCTCTGAACCTTTTTCCTTTTCCCGCCGCAACGATAATAGCATAATTGGGCATAGAAAATGATAATCAGAAATGGAAAAATGTCAACATTTCTTGACAGACCGGTAATCTTGATAATGTAATGTGCATACAGTTTCTTATCATCTCACCGATAAGAGCGACTGCTATTATTATCTAAGGTTACCAGCAGGAACAGGGTAATTCTCTTTACACATCCGGCATAGCCACCTTGATATCTTCAATTTGCAATTTCTCAATTTATGAAACGAAGTTGGTCTATAACTTTATTGTATTTTCGTATTTCAGCAATTGCAAAGATACGGAGATGGTGATTTTTTAATATTCCGGTCTATTGCCAAGATAATCAGATGGCAGAAAGAATTATGTTTATTATCCCTATTGATTTATCGTTAAATTGTGGAAGGATGCAATTTCTTCCAATTTTGATATCTGCACAATTGTGCAATAATTAGTACCAGTGACAGATTTTGGTTTGTCTGGTTTCTTTCGTTTTTCTGGTTTATCTGGTTGAAAATATTGAATTGAGATTCTGAAACAAGTTCAGAATGACATTTTCTTTTTTAAATCCGAAATGCCTTTTTGGTTTCTCTGGTTTTTCTCGTTTCTCTGGTTTATCTGGTTGAAAATATTGAATTGAGATTCTGAAACAAGTTCAGAATGACGAACGATTTACCAATGACACAATGACTTAATGACTAAATGTTTTTATCCAGAATCAAGTATCAAGTGTGATGACCGTTGACCTCTCTCCATTTAAAATGAATATGACCGTATTTAGCGGCATGCGATATTATAGTATCATTTCTTGACAAAAATTGATAATTGGTTAGAATGACAGGATGAGTGTCCTGTCTGCTATTGGTAATACACCACTTGTGGAATTGAAGAATTTGAATGATTCCACACGAGTAAAGATTTATGGAAAACTTGAGGCCTGTAATCCCGGGGGTTCAATCAAGGACCGGCCCGCATATTATATGATTAAAAAGGCAGAGGAGTCTGGAGCTTTGACCAGGGACAAGACCATTCTGGAACCAACCTCAGGTAATACCGGCATTGCCCTGGCAATGATTGGTGCAGCCAAAGGGTATCGGGTGAAACTTTTGATGCCTGAATGTGTCAGTATTGAGCGCCAGCATATCCTTGAGGCATTTGGTGCTGAGGTGATTCTCACCCCAGCACGGGAGGGAACAGATGGTGCAATCCGCCGGGCTCATAATATTCTCGAACAGGAGCCGGATCAGTATTATATGCCCAATCAATTTGAGAATGAAAATAACTGGCTTGCCCATTATGAGACAACCGGACCGGAAATCCTTGAACAGACAAAAGGGAGGATTGATGCATTCGTCGCGGGGATGGGAACTACCGGAACATTGATGGGTGTGGCAAGATTTTTGAAAGAAAAAAAGGGCGATGTGCGGATTGTCGGTGTAGAACCCTGTAAGGGCCATTCGATCCAGGGCCTGAAAAATATGGAAGAGTCGATTGTGCCCAAAATTTATGACCCCAAACTTCTGGATGAAAAGGTTGTTGTTTGTGATGGTGAAGCCTTTCAAATGACCCGCCAGCTTGTAATGAAAGAGGGCCTTTTTGTTGGCATGTCAAGTGGTGCAGCAGTTTGCGGGGCATTGAAGATTGCTCAGAGGATGGACCAGGGGGTTATTGTTGTTATCCTTGCGGATCGTGGAGATCGCTATCTTTCAACCACACTCTTCCGTTCGATTTGTGCCAAGTGTCCGCCATAAATTTTATTAATGGAATTCATCATAATCTTCTTTATCGCCCTTGCCTTAGCAATGGATGCCTTTGCGGTATCGCTCGCTTATGGTTCGGCAGTAATTCAACATACCCCGGAAAATACATTTAAGGTCGCAGGATTTTTCGGCGGGTTTCAGGCGGTTATGCCCTTGCTCGGCTGGTTCTTAGGGGAGAGGTTTCTTTCATATATTTCCGGGTTCGACCACTGGGTAGCTTTTTTTCTTCTCGTTTTAGTTTCCGGTCGGATGATTTATGAGGCATTTAAAGAAT